>JADIMN010000006.1 GCA_017694735.1 Candidatus Alectryobacillus merdavium | reverse complement strand
ATAGGTGTGTACCGCCTGACGATGAAGAGCAACAGCGACAACTTCCGGCAGTCCGCGATCCAGGGGATAATGAAGCGGATCAAGGCGAAGGGGGCCGAGGTAATAGTGTACGAGCCGACGCTGGAGGACGGCAGCACTTTCTTCGGAAGCAAAGTCGTCAATAATCTTGCTGCGTTCAAGACTCAAAGTCATGCAATTATTGCGAACAGATATGATGCCTGCCTTGACGATGTGAAGGACAAGGTATATACAAGGGATATTTTTAGAAGAGACTAATATCTATTCTATGATAAAATTAATTAAAACATTTTTTTGGAAAAGTATTAAAAGTCTTTGTTTTTGTCTATATCCATTGATATTCATTTACTTTAGATTTATTAAGCATTCTTTTGATGCTGTTTGTGGTGAATATTGTAAGAATCAAATTAAAAATAGAGGACAAGATTTAAGAATTCATGGTTTTGGGACATTTACAGATTGTGATGAAATTAATATTGGAAATTATTGTAGAATAGGAAAAAATGCATATTTCCATGCATGTGGGGGTCTAATTATAGGAAATAATGTACAAATGTCTAGAAATGTTACAATATATACCGCTAATCATAATTTTAAATCTGTTGAAGTAATTCCATATGATAATACTGAAATAAAAAATAGAGTAATTATACAAGATAATGTTTGGATTGGTATGAATGTCTCAATTCTACCAGGAGTAACTATTGGGAAAAATGCAATCATTGGGATGGGAGCAATAATCACAAAAGATGTTCCCAATAATGCTATTGTTGTCGGGAATAACAGATTAATAGGATTTAGAGCTAATGTTTCATCTAATGTAAAACTTTTTGGACAAGAATATCCTAATGCATAAACTTATAAAATTTATAAAATCCTTCTCTGTCATATCAAGTATTCAAACAATTATTGTTTACCTATATGTTTTTTTTCTTGCTAGATATGGTAGTGAATCCGATTATGCAGATTATATTACAACTACTTATATTGTTGATTTTACTGTTGCTATAGCATTATTTGGATTCAATCTTTTGTTATTAAGAGAAAATATATCTTTTATAAAAGATAATTGTTTTTCAATTTTATTTATTTCAGGAATTGTATCTGCTATTATTGCACTGATATATTTTAGTTTAATTAATCCATCAAATATTACAATCATTATCTATAGTTTAGTACTTATAACATTAAATTATTTATATCAATTTGGTTTTGCGATATTAATTAAACTTCAAAAAAATAGACTTGCACTAACTATATCATTAACTAATATTTTGCTAGTATTGCTGACATTAATTTTATGTGCAGTATTTAATAAACTTACATATGTAAATGTTGTTAGTCTTCGGTCATTACAAGTTGCTATATTCGTTTTTTGTGGTTTCTTTCCCACGATAAAATTAATTCAACCAAAATTTAATTTATCATTTCATAAGATTCTAGATTGCTTTAAAACAGCATTACCTATTGGCGGAGGAACAATAATTGGGAACTTGACTCAATACTCCGATAAAATTATTTCATCAACTTTAAGTAGCGGAGAGATAGCTAGATATTCAATAGCTCGATTTGATATTCCATTTATAGGTATTTTTATAAATAATATGTCGTATGTTTATATGGAGAAAATTAAGCAAGCTATAAATATAGAGAGATACGACGATGCTATAACAAATATTAAATTACTTTTTAAATATGGATGGTATTTTAATATAATAGTTTTTACTTTATTATTTTGTAATACTGCACTTATAATAAAAATTTTATATTCAGCTAAGTTTTTAGATTCCGATATACTTTTTAAAATAATTCTCTTATCATATTTATTAAAACCATTACCATATTCCAATATTATAGTTGCATTAGGGATTGAAAAAATTATCCTGAAAAGAATGTTAGTAGAACTTGTTCTACAAATTAGCTGCTCATTAATATTATTACACACATTTGGAATAATTGGTTTGGCAATTAGTATAATCCTTGTCTTATTGTTATGGAGTGTTCCTTACAACTTATATTATTTTGCAAAAACATTAAGATGTAAAATTAAAGATCTGATACCAGTCAAAGAAGTGATAAAATCAATATTCAAAACATTTTTACCTTGTTTAATTTCCAGTTTAATTATTAGTAGATATTGTTATAAATCAGATTTAATAATTCTTTTAATCACATGTATCATTGTCGTTTTAACTAATATAAAAGAAATAAAGTTTATTCTGAATAACACTAAATAATTATGACCGAAGTCGCCATAATATTAACATTAATATGGGCTTTATTTCTTATTCTAATTAGAAAAAAAATAGCTTCAATAAAAGTACTATTTGCTTTTCTATTTATGATGTTACTGCCCAGTTGGTTGGAAATGTATTTTTTAAAACAGTATATTCCAAATCAGGTTAATTATTTTAATATCTTTATATTTGGGATGTTGCTAGTAATAGGATCTTTGCCATGGCTGTCTTTTGACAAATATTTATTAAAGAATAAACAAATTCTCGTAAATCAACATTATATTAAAAGCCTTAAAATAATTTTTATTCTAATAATAATATGTTCTCTATTCTCAATAGCATACTTGATTCCTTATTCAATTGATGGTATTATAGCTGGAGCAGCTGACAGACGTATAGAAATAAAAGAAAGTGGAATATTGCCAGAAAATTTTCTTACAACATTTGTTGTAGGTATTGCTGCATTAAATATATACAATATTTTATTCTTTTTCATTTCGTGTCTTGATGAAAGACTAAAAAAATTTAGGATATGGCTTCTTATCAGTAGTATGTCATATATATTTAATTGTATGGCTTTTACTGCTAGGGATGGCTTAATTATTTTACCTCTATTCTATATTATATTTTATATTATATTCAGGAATTCCATTGATGTTAAATTGTTGAAACACATAAATAAAATATTAGCTATTGCATTGTCTGTAGTAGCGGTTATATTAATTGCATTTACTTTAAGTAGGTTTTATGCAGATAAAAATTTAGACGAATTTTTTAACGGAACTTTAGGATATATTGCTCAACAACCGTATGTATTTGATTCAACAGTTCAACTTCAAAAAGATTATCATGGATTCGAGCTCAGGTTCCCGTTAATAAACAGATTATTAGGAATAGAAAAATATGATATAGATAGATCAGATAATTTATTTGAGACACAATTCGGAACAATGTATTCTGAATTTTATAGCATTGGCGGATGGTGGTCACTAATACTTGTAACATTAATATATGTATTCTACTATTCGTTAGTGATGGTATACTTAAAAAAACATAATAAATACTTTGGCATATTGCTTTTATTTACAGTATATCTATACATTGAAACTACTGGCCTATTTTATTGTAAAGCAGGTTCTACTGTTTTGATTAATATATTTTATATTGCGTTATCAATTCTTCCATTATTTATAAACAATTACATAATATTTTCAAATGGGAAAGTTAGGTATAATTATTCCAATCATTAAATTTAATAAATTTAGTATTAGCGCAATAAAAAAGATATCAAATGAGGATAACTATGAAAATTTAGTTTTCTTTTTTATTGTATCCAATAATGTAGTAGCAGATGAATTAAAATCACATATTATTGGAATTAAAAATGAGTTTAAAATCATAGTCGCTAATAATTATTCAAGTAATTTTTTACGGAGTTACGCACAAAAAGTCAATACTCAATATGTTTTTTTTCATGATTGTGACGATATTGCTGATTATAAATATTTAAATGAGTTTATTGGGAATAGATATATTGCAAATAATGAAGTTATTTGCTTTAATGTAAAAAAAATTTTACTAGATCATGATGATAAAACAATCAAAGAAAAAATCATCTTCCCTTTAAGAAACTATTTTGTTAAAACAATTGAAACTCTACCTACATGCGTATACAGTAAAATTATTCC
>JADIMN010000053.1 GCA_017694735.1 Candidatus Alectryobacillus merdavium | reverse complement strand
GAGATGTGTATAAGAGACAGCACATACATTTTTCATTATCTATTCTCCTTTAAATTTTTTGAAATACTTTCTTGAATCTATCATGAAAAAACATTATTGTCAATAAAAGTAAAACTTTAAAAAAACAGTGTCAATCGCTGCACATAATATTGAAAAGTTGATACTGCAGATGTTAAGTCGCTTATACTCAATGTAAGCGTCAAAAATATAGCGTTATGTACAAAGGGCTTCTCTTGTTTAATAATTTTCAAGTTATTAAAAGGAGAAACCAAAAATGGCAATATGCAATAAATACCCTGAGCATTTTAAAATAGGTTGTGTCAAACGATACTTAAATGGGGAAATGAAAAAAGACATTTGTGAAGAATTTGGACTTGCAAAATCTACTATGTGGTCGTGGATATGCAAATACTCTGTGCTGATAAATAGAGAATGGGAAATAAACCCTGAGCTGCTTACAACAGACAAAAATGCAGACTTTATTGATATAAGGTTAGCTAGTGAAAAAGCAATCAAATCAAGTGTTGTCGAATGTAAAGATAATACCATTAAGATTTTTTATAACGGCTTCGCAATTGTGTGTACAAAAAAATCGTTTAAAGATGTAATGGAGATGCTTTCAAATGATTGATTTATCAACAATAGACCATATTTTTTTGTATCCAGGAGTTACCGATTTGCGCAAAGGTCGAAATAGTCTAAGACATATGGCGTATGAAATATCGAAAGATGATAATCAGCACAAATTATTTTTATTTTGCAATCGAAAAACTAACTTAATTAAAATCTACGAAAAAGATGAAAATGGTGTTCGGGTATATATTAGAAGTTTAGACGAATCTAGATTTGGCTGGCCACGTGATATCAACGAAGCAAAACTAATAAACAGGAGTCAATTAGAATGGCTTCTTAAAGGGTTGAAATATATTAAATTCGAAGAAAAAACTACCAAAGAAAAAGTAATATTTTAACTCAAAATATTGATAAAAAAGTCTGCAAAAACGCGATATTTTTCGCGTTTTTTACTAGTTTTACTATTGTTTTTTTGATATAATATTATAGTGAAAAAAGAAGTTAATTATAGTAAATATTCGCAAGAAGAATTGATCAAATTCTTGCTAGAAAAAGAGAAAGAATACGACAAACTTGAAGCTAAATTTTATGAACTTCAAAAGAAATATGATGCTCTTTTAAAAGAAAAATTGATACTTGAAGAAAAAAATAAATTAAGCGTAAGAAGACTTTTTGGCAAGAAGAGTGAATCTAAAAGTAAAGAAGTTAATGTTATAAATGAAGCCGAAAAAACGGCACAAAAGAAAGATACTAAGTCTGCAGGACGTAAAAAAGGTTCTACTAATTTTTCAAAAGTGTTTCTTGAAAATAATTATGAAGAAACTATAACAATTGAACCTGATGAATATGAGCAACTAAAAGATAATAAAGATGTTATTTTTATTGATGAAGATATTTCGTATAAAGCTTTTTATGAACCAGGCAGATATAAGATTGTTAGATACGTTCGAAAAAAATACTTAGACAAAAAAACTGGAAAGTTTTATCAAAAAGACACTTCGAATGATCCTTTCCCTCATTCCATCTGTACATCTTCCTTAGCCACAAATATCATGGTCAACAAGTTTATGTATGGTTTACCTTACTATAGGCAAGCTGAAGTCATGTTGAATAATGGAATTGGCTTTTCAAGACAAGATTTATGTAATTATCAAATAAAATCTACAGATCGATTAAAAACTTTATATAACTTTTTGAAAAAGAAATTAATTAATACTTCTTCAAAAGTAATCAATGCTGATGAAACAACATTAAAAGTTATAGAGACAAAAAAAGATAAATGCTATGTTTGGGTGTATTGCACGACATTTTATGATAACCCTATCTATTTGTACGAATATTGCAAATCACGTTCTAAAGAAAATGTAGTTTCTTTTTTAAGTGATTATAAAGGTTACTTACTAACTGATTGTTATAGTGGGTATTCTAATCTTGAGAACATCGAAAACGCATATTGTTGGGCTCATGCCAGAAGAAACTTTTATGAAATTGTCGAAACTTTATCAGATGAGTTGATTAAAGAAAGTTTCGCAAACAAAATGGTGCATTTGATTGATAAACTGTTCGTTGTTGAGGCAAAGTTTAAAGAACTTAAATATGGTCCGAACAAAATAAAAGAAGAAAGAAATAAGGACCGCTATCTGTCGTTGGTTGAGAATGTATTTACAAGTTTAAAAAGCGTTCAGCCCGAAAAAGGTACTAAGCTCGAAAGATCGATTAATTATATGCTTGAGCGTGAGAATGGGTTTAAAACCTTTTTAAAGGATGGACATATTGAAATAAGTAATAACATTTCTGAAAGAGCTATAAAGCCATTTGTAATCGATAGGAAGAATTTTCTGTTTTCAAATACAGAAAATGGTGCTCGTAGTTCTATGATATTCTTTTCGCTACTACAAACTGCTCGTGCAAATATGGTTGACCCAATTAAATACATATCAAATGTAATCGATACGATTGGAGATGAACCGAACGAAAACTTACTAGAATCCTTGTTGCCTTGGAATTACGCTAAAGATCATCCAGAAGTCAAACTTTGATAAGATTTTTAGCTACAAAAATGCCACGTTAAGTCTTTGACGCTTACATAGAAACTTTACTTAAGGAAAAAGAAAAGGTTCTTAATTCTT
>JADIMN010000052.1 GCA_017694735.1 Candidatus Alectryobacillus merdavium | reverse complement strand
GAATACGAATGTCCAGGAAAGGGGGTACATTTCATTTTGGTGACCCGTACGGGATTCGAACCCATGAATGTATGCGTGAAAGGCATATGAGTTAAGCCTCTTCTCCAACGGGCCAAGTGGCGCCTACTGAGGGACTCGAACCCCCGACAAACCGGTTAACAGCCGGTGGCTCTACCGACTGAGCTAAGTAGGCAAGAACGCGCTTTATTATTTTATTATAAGCGCAATTAAATATCAATATATTTTTTAATTTATTTTACTTTTTTCTTAATTAACTCGATTAAGTCAGATGCAGTTTTTAAATCTTGCATTTCTTCTGCTTCAAAAGTAATGTTGTATTTATCTTCTAAACTTAGTAAAAATTCAACTACGTCAAGTGAATCTATTTGTAAATCAGTTAAAGAAGCATTAAGATTTAAATCTTTTATTTCATATTTTTCTTTCATTTCATTTATAATTTCTTGAACTTTGTCCATAATAATTTCTCCTTTAGAATTCGTATAAGTATTATATAACAAAACAAAAATTATGAAAATGTATAAATTTTAGCACTCTATATTGACAAGTGCTAATAAAGTATTATAATGTAAAGTGTTCGGAGGTAAATGTTATGGAAAAAACGAAATTTCAAGCAGAAAGTAAAGAGTTACTTAATTTAATGATCAATTCAATATATAGCAATAAGGAGATTTTTCTTAGGGAAATTATATCTAATGCAAGTGATGCTATAGATAAATATCATTATAATGTTTTAACTAGTAATGGTGAATTAAAGGACAGAAATTATGAAATATTAATAAATGCTGATAAAAACAATAGAGTCCTTTCAATTACGGATAATGGGATTGGCTTAACAAAAGAAGAACTAGTTGAGAATCTTGGCGTAATTGCTAAGAGTGGTTCAAAAGAATTTATTAATAAATTAAAAGAAATAAAAGATGATAGTAAAGTTGATATTATTGGCCAATTTGGTGTCGGTTTTTATAGCGTTTTTATGGTTGCAAAAAATATTCAAGTTATTACTAAATCTTATAAAGATAAAACTGGATATATTTTTGAAAGTGAAGGAAAAGACACTTTTTCAATAGATGAATATCCAAATGCTAACGATGGAACAACCATAAATATCTTTTTAAAGGATGATACAAAGGACGAAAATTACTCTAAATATTTAGATCAATACGAAATACAAGATTTAGTTAAAAAGTATAGTGACTATGTTAGATATCCTATTAAAATGAATTTCACTATTTCAAAACAAGATCTTGATGATAAAGGCGAACCTATTGAGAATAAATATCATGATGAACAAGAATTAAGAACATTAAATTCTATGATTCCTTTATGGAAGAAAAACAAGAAAGATATTAGTGAAAAAGAACTTAATGAATTTTATAAATCTAAATATTACGACAGCGAAGATCCTTTATTATCAATTTATGTAAATGTTGAAGGAATGATTTCTTATAATGCTTTGATATTTATTCCTGCTCATGCTCCATATGATTTATATAGTGATAATTATGAAAAAGGCTTAAATCTATATGTAAAAGGAATATTTATAAAGGATAGAGTAAAAGAATTAATCCCTGATTATTTAAAATTTGCTAGAGGTTTAGTTGATAGTAATGATTTAAATCTAAATATTTCTAGAGAAATGTTACAAGAAAGTGTTCAATTAAGAAGAATAAGAGATAATATAGAATCAAAAATTGTTTCTGAACTTAAAAAGTTAAAAGAAAATGATTTTGATAAGTATGTAAAATTCTTTGAATTGTATGGAACCTTTGTTAAATATGGAATTTATACAAGTTATGGTTCAAAGTCTGAACTTTTAAAAGATTTGTTGATTTATAAATCATTAAAACATGAAGATAAACCAATATCTTTAAAACAATATGTAAGCGAGATGAACAAAGAGCAAAAATTTATTTATTTTGCTTCCGGTTCCAGTTATGAATCGATTAAATTAATGCCTCAAATCGATTTGTTTAAGAAAAAAGATATTGATGTATTGCTCTTTAAAGAACCAGTCGATGAATTTAGCATTATGTCTTTGCGAGAGTATGATAAAAAAGAATTTAAATCAATTTCTAATGAAGATGTTGATGTTTTAAGCGAAGAAGAGAAAGAAAATATTAAAAATTTAAACATCGAAAATAAAGAATTATTAGATAAAATAAAGGATTGTTTAAAGGATAAAGTTGATGATGTAGTGTTATCTTCAAAACTCACAAATGCCCCAGTTTGTTTGTCTAATAAAGATGGATTAACTCTTGAAATGGAAGAAACACTAAATAAAATGCCAGGAAACGAAAATCAAGAAGCATATAAAGCTTCGAAAGTGCTAGAAATAAATCCAAATCATGATTTATTTAAAGGTATAAAATCTCTTAAAGATAGCGATGAGCTTGAAGATTATGCCAACTTGCTTTATGACCAAGCAATGTTAATTCAAGGATTTTCTATTAAAGATCCTGAAGCATTTATCAACTTATTAACTAAAATTATGGTAAAATCAATTAAATAGAATATAAGTGGAGGATATATTATGTTATTTTATAAAAATTTAGATACTACTCATTTGGTTATTTCAACAAGGGAATTTAATTGCAAACATTTACAATTATTAACCCCAAATACTACTGATGGCGCACATGAAAAGCATGTACCTTTTGTTAAAGTTGATGGTTCTAATATTAATGTTGTAGTTGGTGAAGTAAAACACCCTATGCTTGAAAATCATTATATTGAAGCTATTATTATTGAAACTAATAAACAATTACATGTTAAGGAGCTAAAACCAGGTGATGATCCTGTATTTAATATTACTCTTGAAAACGACGAAGAACCTTTGAGAGTTTTAGAATATTGTAATTTACATGGCTTATGGGGTCTAGAATTATAATTTTGGTGATTTAAATGTTGATAGATGAATTAAAAAAAGAAAATTTAAGAGCTTTAAAAGAAAAAGATCAAATAAAAAAAGGAATTTTATCTGTTGTTATTAATAAATATATGATTTTATCTACTGATAAAAATCATTTGGAAAGCAAAGTTACAGATGAAGAAGTTTTAAAACTTATATCAAAGACATTAAAGGAACTTAACGAAGAAAAAGAAGGATATATTAAAACAAATAATCTTTCTAGAGTTTCAGATATTGAACACCAAATTGATGTTTTACAAGCTTTTTTACCTAAGATGATGGAAGAATCTGAAATTCGTAAAATAATTTCTGAAATTCCTGATAAATCTATTCCTACTGTAATGAAATATTTTAAACAAAATTATAGTGGAAAAGTTGATCTTTCTCTCGTTAGCAAAATATTAAAGGATTTTAATTAAATTTTTAATGAAATGCCAATTTATTATTGTTATAATAATGATTGGCAATTCTTTTGGGGGATTAGTTTAATGGTAGAGCAGTGGTCTCCAAAACCATTGATAAGGGTTCGATTCCTTTATCCCCCGCCATTATAACAGCAATCCCCATTTTATTTCTTCAAAACCTAATAAATGGGGTTTTTATATATAAACAATTTGCGCCTAATTAGCTTAGCTGGTAGAGCAACTCATTCGTAATGAGTAGGTCGTAAGTTCGAATCTTATATTAGGCACCATATAAATTGAAATGCCGATTAAATCGGCCTTTTTAATTTTTGAGGGTGATTTTTCTAAAAGTCTAGAAAAATTGACAAAATTCCTTTAAATTATTCTATCTTTTATAACTTTATTTAAAATACTGGAGTTATACTGATAATAATTCATATTAGTAAAAAAATCTAAGTTTATATTTTTTTGTATTAAGCTTTATATTAAAAAAAATGAAATTGATATAATATTTTATTTCTGATTTGAAAATAGTAAAGGTATGCAATGAATAAAATAAATATTAATAATTTAAAAAAGTAATGTAAAATTATGGAATGTTCCAAAATCATACAATTTAGTTTGTTCAAATTTAAAACCTATTTTATTATAAAAATTAATAGCGACTTTATTTATAGGATGAACTAATATTTCACATCCTTTCACACCTATTGAACGAATCTCATTTAATGCGTTTTTTACTAGAAAAGTGCCAACGTGTTTTCCAGTATAATTTTCCTTAACCATTAATCTAGAAAATGTATATAATTTTTCTTCTTTAAAAGGATATTCATTATATTCTATATTCGGATCATAAAAACATAAATAAGCAATAATTTCACCTTCATTTTTTACAACACGAGCATTAGAAAACAATATATCATTTTTAATTAATTCATCGCTTGGATAATCTTCATCCCAAATGTTCACCCCAATAGATTTTAAGTGTGATATGACGCTGTTTTTTAATTTTATACATTCCAATATGTCAGATTGACAAGCTTTTTCATAGTTCATATTCTAAATTATTATACATGTTTTGATATTGTCAAAAAAATAAATAATGAAATTTCTTCGGTGTTTTATTTTAATTTTGATATGAAAATACATAGTTTTATGAGATAAAATGAGTTTTTAAAATTTTTTTGACATTTAAATTTTTATAGTTTTTGAAATAATCTATAACAATATTACTTAGAAAAAAATAATTAAAAACAGATGAAATCCATGCAAAACTTCATTATTTTTTATTTTTTCAATCAATTTTATGAATAATAGTTAAAAATATTGTCAAATATATGATTTTTTCTTGTAAAGCAAGATTGACAATATACTTTTTACTATTGTAAAATTAAAAATAATAATTAGGAGAAACATATGGTAGTAGAAGTAATTAAATACGATCCTCGTGATGCTGCTAGTAACGACATTATCGTTTACAAACACGAATCTGAGGATTTTAGTTGCAATGCTCAATTATTAGTTGGGCCAACTCAAATTGCTCTTTTTATTAACGAGGGCGAGGTAGTTCCATTTTTGCCAGGACATTATACATTAGATGATTCTAATAATAGTGCTTTCAAATTTATTCAAAAATGGAGAACAAGGTTTTCAAAAGGTGAGTCAAGTTTCCATTGTTCTGTATTTTTCATAAATCTTGTAACACTTCAAGATTTAAGATTTGGTACTCAAAACCCTATTCAAATGGAAGATCCTATTGAGGGTGTTAATATTCATGTAAGAGCTGCTGGTTTATTTGGTGCTCACATTGACAATGATGATAAAGACGGACAAAAAGTAATAAAATTTTTTACTAAAGTTGTTGGTTCAAGAGAATTATTTACAAAACATGATTTAGAAGCATATTTACGTGGAAAAATTGTTGAAAGAGTAAGCGATTTACTTGGAAAAACAATGGTTCAAAAAGGTATTGGAATTCTAAAGGTAAGTGCTTATTATGCTGATTTAAGTGACTCATTAAAACAACAAATGATTCCTTACTTTGAAGATTTTGGTATAGCAATTGACAATTTCTCATTCATGACAATTAATGTACCAGATGAGGATTTGATTGCTATAAACGAAGCAAAAATTAGAACAAGACAAATGGATATGGAATCTGAAGCTCTTGCTAGAAAGCGTGCTAGAGAAGGATATACATATCAACAAGAAAAAGGCTTTGATGTTATGAAAGAAGCTGCTGGAAATGAAGGCGGTGGAAACGGCGGACTTATGGGAGCTGGAATGGGACTTGGAGTCGGTTTAGGAGTCGGTGGTGCCATGGGTGGTGCCTTTGGTAATTTAGCTAATGAAACTTTTGGCTCAATGAAACAAAATCCTAATCAAAATCAAGTTGAAAACAGCGGTGCAAAATGTCCAAAATGTGGATCAAACGTTGCTGTTGGTGCCAAATTCTGTCCAAATTGCGGAAATAAGTTAGTTGAGACATGTCCAAAATGTGGACACGAAATTGTTCATGGAGCAAAATTCTGTCCAAATTGTGGAAACAAATTGACAAATTCTTGTCCAAAATGTGGTTCTGATCTTGAGCCAGGGGCTAAATTCTGTCCAAATTGCGGAGAGAAAGTTGCCTAATATAATAAGGAGATAAAAAAATGAAAAAGTTTTTAAATACAAGAGTTCCATTAATATTAGTAATTATTTTATGGGTAGTTATTCAAGTTATTTTTTGGCCTATCGTTACAAGCGATATTGTAGGTGATATTGCTCTTTTAAAAAGTGGCGTATGGGTTGGCTATGCATTTTTAAATGTTGCTTTTATAGTTGTTGGTGCTATTACATTTTTAAAGATAAAGAGTAAATCAGTTATTCAAGCATTAGTCCCATTTTTCATTGCTTGTTGTTTATATTTAGCTGCTAGTGTTTTATTAAATATCATTGTAATGGTATTTAATTTAGATTACTTAATTCCTTTAATTATTAATTTAGTATTCACTTTATTATTTGGCGCAGCATTACTTATTATTTATAAGTCGTTTAGCAGAGTTGCAGAAAATACAGCTGCAAGAGAAGAGAGAATGGCTACTGCAAGAATTACACAAGCTGAAGTTATTGGTTTAAAAAATTTAACAAGTGATGCAGAAATATTAGCTGAAATAAAGAAGTTAATTGATGATTTTACATATTCTTCAACTAGAAGCACACCTGAAACTCTTAGATATGATGAAGATTTTAAAAAGGATGTTGCTGCTGTTGAAAGCTTATTAAAAATGAATGCTGAAAAAGATGCAATTATCAAAGCTATTAATGTTGCTAGAAACACATTAAAATTAAGAAATCAAGTTTTACTTGCATCAAAAAAGAGCTAATAAATTAATAGAAAGTGTTTTAATTTTATGGAAGGTCAAAGATACCTATGTCCTGGTTGCGGTAGTCCTATTCCAACAGAAAAAATGGATTTTAAGACTAGAGAAGCGACATGCGATTTTTGCGGATTACATTTTGTATTTCCAAAAAAACATTCAACAGCATCCCCAAATGCAGTAATTGCATTAAATGAAGCGTATCATTTATTTGTAAATGGCAGTTTTGAAAGTGCTAAAGATAGTGCTCAAACCGCTCTTAGCATGACAAGTAATAATGTTGCTGCCTTGTTTATAGTCGCGTATTACGATGCTTTTATTGCCTCTGTAAAAAATTCTAAATCTCTTGATAGATTATTTTATAATGTTTTAAAAGATGCTGAATTTGAAATTGAAGAAGAAGAAACGTTTAAGAAGTTATTAATTAAGACTTTAAAACATACTTCTGAGTATGAAAAAGAAATTTTAAGTAAATTTAGTGAATATGACGATGCCAAAGAGTTAGGAGATTTTGTTGATCAATTTTCTCCATACTCAATTTTGTCAAAAACAAATTTTGATTTGTTTGATAAAGAACTTTTCGATCTTTATAAAAAAGTAATCAAGAAGACTCATATTCCAAAGACTTTATTTTCATTAACAAACTTTTTATTAAAATGTAGCGATTCTCCGTTGGCTAGTAATTCTTTCTTTTTAAAAACAAAAGCAAAAAGAATTTATGATGAATATATTTTGCCTTTAGGAGAATTATTTGCTGTAAGAAGCAGAAATGAAATTGAAGAAAAAATATATAGTTCATATATAAAAATTAAAAACGATTATTATCAAAGATTATCCAGCGAGTTTTAAGGAGGAAAAAATATGGATGGCATAGATTTATCGGGTATTACTCGTGCTATTAACAATTTGAATAACAACTTAAAAGTTGTTGATCAACATGTTAATTATGTTAGTGGCCAAGTAGAAAATGTTAGAAGGGAAGTAAGAGAAAACATTGCAGCTATTCGTGCTGAATTAGTTGAAATGGAAAGACAACAAATGTTGACTGCCGCTTTCCAAAGAGCTACCACAGAGGTTATTAGAGTTAGACAAGAACTTGAACAAAAATTTGGTGCACAAAAGCAAGTCAGAGAATACATGCTTGGTATTCTAGGAGCATCAGACTTAGGTTTAATCAAAAAGACTACAATTTCTAATTGTACCGAAGAACTTATGATTTCAGCTCCAAAATATTGGTTAGCACCATGTTTAATTGCACTTGCTGCTTGGATTTCAGACAATAAATCATTAGCAAATAGAGCTATTAAAGAAGCTTTAAGAAGAGATGAACAAAAGACATGTTTACTATTTGCTCTTATTACTCGTAGAGTTAATGCTGGTAGAGTCGCATCTGGCCAAAAAGCTACTAATACAACATTTTTATGGTTAAGTAGATATTTCTCACTACAAAATCCATTTAAGATGAGAACCTCAATTATTTCATATATTGATGCTTATTCAAATGGAATTTTTGGTTATGATAAAGATCATATTTGTGAAGAACATATTAATAATTGGATGAAACAACTTGAAAGAGCTAATCCAAAATTTAAAGAAGATCAAACTGCTTTCTGGCTTGATAAATTTAAAGGTTATGTTCTTGATTTTTCTATTGAAGATAGAAAATATTCAAGTTTAAAACAAATTTGTTTGCAATATCAAGAAATTGTTGACTATGTTTCTAAAATTAACGCTTCCGAAAGAGAAGAAGGTATTAGATCTGAATTTAATGAAATGATAAATGCCACCGTTGATAAAGAAAAATTAATCAACGATATTGATTTCCAATTAAGACAACTAGTCACAAATTATGAAGAAGATGAAGAAGATTTAAGAAATGAAGAACAATATCTTGAATATGTTAAAAAATTTAAAGGTGATGAAGATAAAGCTAAACGTATAATTGAAAGATTTAAAGAACTTTCAAAAGATGATCCAGTTGATTTTGCAAGTAGAATTTCTCACTCTGTTTTTGATAGTGGTGTTTCTATTAGTGCAAAGAAGACCGCTTTATCATTAATGAAACCTTATATTAAGGAAGCTTACACTGAATTTATCAACGCTAATAAAGACACATATCCAAGTGAAGTTGATTTTGTAATTGAAAATAGCGGAACAAGTAAGGTTAAAAAATATCGTTGGGCTGGTAAGTCAAGCGATGGTTCTAATAAGAGTGAATTAATTGAAAGTTATAAGACTCAACTTGAAGCAGACAAGAAAAAAGAAATTGATGCTATTAGTGATGAAAAATTATTAAAGAAAAGAAAAACAGGAATTATACTTATGTGTACAGTGGTTTTTCTCATAATTCCAGTTGGACCTCTTATGTATAGAAACGCTAATAGAGGCTTAAGACAAAATCAAAATATGAGAAACGCAATTGAAGCAGAATATAATAATGAAATAAATAAAAATTCTGAAATCATCGGTGAAGCTGTTGATGCAAAGGTCAACGCTGACGAGATTGTTTCTGCATTTGATAAAAAGAAAGCAGAAAATAACAATAACATTGAAATTATGGAGGATTAATTATGCCAGAATATGAA
>JADIMN010000051.1 GCA_017694735.1 Candidatus Alectryobacillus merdavium | reverse complement strand
GGACCAACAAGAAGTACACCTTTTGGAAGTTTAGCTCCAGCAGTTGTATATTTTTGAGGAGTCTTTAAATATTCAACAAGCTCGCTCATTTCTTGTTTTTCTTCATCACATCCAGCGACGTCACTAAACTTGACTCTTGATTGTTCTACTCTTCGGCTTCTTGACTTTGTAAAATCTAGAGTTTTAGAGTTAGCGGATGATACACTTGAAAATAGTGATCTAATTAAAATAAATCCAATTACAAATATAACGACCCATATAATTACACTTGGTAACCAACTCCATACGCTGTTTTCTTGATAAATTTGAACTGTAGTTTGCCAAAAACCATAATTTATAGCAACTTCATCGGTAATTACATCATTATACTTATTATCTCTAGCGTTTTGCATATTAGCTAAAAAGTATTCGTATAAAGTCACTGTATGTTCTTCGTTTTCATCAAATTCAAAAATTATTGTATCGCTTGGATCAAGATCATATTCTTTTTCATAAAAAGAATAATAATCAACACTCATTTGATATGAATTGTATTTTAATCTATTGCCATCAACAAGCTCTCCACTTTTTGAAAAATATCCGTTAATTGATAATACTTCACCTTGTGAATAAACGTTCATAGATAATATATCGTAGTCATCAAACCTTAATACATTTGTTGCTGCATTATAGTAATTTCCAACATCGATATAATAGGTAGGAGTATTAAATAATCCCATAAATAGCCATACCATGCCACCAATCAGCAAAACTATCACAAGGAATATAACCAAACTAGATAAGCCCTTTGATTTTTTCATTAATTTGTTTCTCCTTTCGTCATTTATTTATTTGCAAAATAAATAAGTAAAATTATATACATTAATTCTTTAAATATAAAGCAAAATACAATTTAATCCGATATTCTTTTATCAAATGTTGTAAGAAAATTTTTTATATCTATATTAAATATGTCGTGTCTAATTTGATAATTTTCCTGAAATCTTGGAAAATATATTAAATTATTATTTTTATCAACTACACAAGGCCAAATACTACGCAATATTTTTGGTAAATGTATTTCTCTTAAATATTCGTCTAGTGTTTTTTGATAATGGGATAGTGAAATTTTCTTAAATCTAGATAAATTAACAATTTTTATATCATTTGCTTCAAAGTTTGGATATTTTGCTAAAAAACATTGAAGGTCAAATCCAAAAGAGTTAGGAATTTCATCAAATTTAAATTCATATAAATTAGAGTATAATTTGTTTATTGCTACATAAAAAGTATTGCAAAAACCTAATATTTTGTTATTTAACTCATAGGTTTTATTTAAATCAAGTTTATATAATATATCAATATCATGCTTTTTAATATTATTCATTCCATTATTTTTTAAAAAACGAAAAGCTGCTCTATTTTTGTCTTCAATACTCAAATTATCTAATACATAATTATTTAAAAATATTCCATCATTATCAACTTTTAAATATAAATCAATTAAAAATTCATTTTTTTCTTTACAAAGATTAAATATATTAAGTTTGTCTTTTTTGCTTAAATTAATAAGTTCTTTGTTTCTTAGTATATTTCTTTGGTGTATATTTTCAAAATTTGTGTAATCAATTGAATAATCAATTGAATTTTCCTTGCAATAATCCAATATTTCTTTCTTTTCATAACATAGTAAAGGCCTAACTAAATAAATATCATCAACATATAATCTTCTATAAGTTAATCCTAAAAATTCATTAATTCTATTAGACTTTTTTTGTAAATAATATGTTTCAACTAAATCATCTAAATGATGAGCAATCAAAATATCTTTAATGTTTTCTTTTTTTGCAATTTCTACAAAAAAATCATACCTAGCTTTTCTTGCTAATGCTTCAAAATTAACATTTTTATCTTTTAAATCATATATTTCTTTATACAATTTTTTTGAAAAAACCCTGCAAAAAGCAGTTATTTTTTCTTCTTCTATATCAGATTCAGCTCTTGTTTTATAATTTAGAAAGCACACTACAAAATCATAATTATTTTTTAAAAGTAAATCAAAAAGAGCCATTGAATCTGGCCCATATGAACAGGCGAGGATATACTTTTTATTTTTATCTAAATCAATTTTAAGCATTTGTATTTTCTAAGATTTCAAACATAGAATCTGCGTCTTCTTTTTTTGCATATTCCATAACTTTTAATATTTTTGCTTTAATTATTTTTGATCCTAAATGAAGTTCTAATATATCGTTTTCTTTTACTTCACTACCGGCTTTTCCAACTCTTCCATTAATTAAAATATGGCCATTATCGCATATTTCTTTTGCTATTGGTCTTCTTTTAATAAGTCTTGATACTTTTAAAAATTTATCTAATCTCATATTCATTATTATATAACTTTAATATTCTATCAACCAAATCATTTAATAAAGCAAACCAGCTTTCAGATTTTTTAAATAACAATATTTTAATTTTGCCTTTTTCATATGATATTTTAATATTATTTTTAAATCCAATTAAAATAGAAAATAACTTATAACCAATGCCATCAATATTTGAAAAATCATCATTTAATAATATAAAAATAACATCTGAAGTTTCTTTATAAGAATCAAAAACTTTCTCTTTTAATTTGATTTTTAATTCTCTGATTTTAATTAAATTAACACTTTCTTCTGGAATTGCTCCATATATATCTTTTATTTTATTTACTGCTTGTTTTAATTCTTCTTTGGTGTTTGAAGAATCAATCAAATCATAAATTTCTATTTTATTAGAATTTTCAGCATAAGCATCTGGAATATAACCATTAACATCAATTTTAAGTGAATCAATTTTTTCACTATTTTCTTCACTTATTTCGTCTTCCTTATTTTCTACTTTTTTAATTGCCTGATTAAGTAATTTTAAATATAAATCTATACCAACGTCATTAATATTTCCGCTTTGATTTTTCCCAAGTAGATCTCCGGCACCTCTAATTAATAAATCTCTTTGTGCAACTTTATATCCAGAACCAAATTCTGTAAATTCTTTAATTGTTTTTAATCTTTTTCTTCCTTCTTCAGTTATGTCTTTGTATTCGTTATACATTAAATATGCATATGCAAGTTTATCGCCTCTACCAACTCTTCCTTTTATTTGATAAAGTTGAGCTAATCCAAATCTATCAGCGTTTTCTACGATTAATAAATTAGCATTTGATACATCAATTCCATTTTCAATAATTGTAGTTGATACTAAAACATCAATTTTACCTTGATAAAATAAGTCCATTACATCCTCAATTTCTTTTTTATCCATCTTAGAATGGATTGAGGCAATTCTTGCTCCTGGCAAGTTTTTTTCTAGTTTTTCAACTCTTGTATACATAGAAAAAATATCATTATATAAATAATATGTTTGTCCGCCCCTTCCGAGTTCTCTTTCAATAACTTCGTAAACAAACTTTTCATTGTATTTAATTAAAAAAGTTTGTATTGGTGCTCTATTAATTGGTGCAGTATTTATTAAAGATAAACTTCTTAAACCACTTAATGATAATTGAAGTGTTCTTGGGATTGGGGTTGCGGAAAGAGTTATAACATCTACCGCTTTGTTCTTTACTTTTAATTGTTCTTTTTGTTCAACACCAAATCGTTGTTCCTCATCAATAATTATTAAACCTAAATCTTTAAACTCAATTTTCTTAGATAAGCTTTTGTGAGTTCCAATAACAAAATGAGTCGCTCCATTTTTTATATCTTCAACCGCGTTGCTAAATTCTTTTCCTTTTGTAAATCTTGTAAGTAGTGTGATTCTAACATCAAAATCATGAAATCTAATTTGAGCTCTTTCAAAATGTTGTCTTGCAAGTAGAGTAGTTGGTGCAAGAAGCAATACTTGTTTACCAGTGCTTATAGCTTTAAAAGCTGCAACAAAAGCTACTTCGGTTTTCCCAAACCCAACATCGCCACAAATTAGTCTATTCATAGGAACATCTTTTGCCATATCAGATTTTATATCTTTAATTGCTTTAATTTGATCTTTTGTTAGAGTAAATGGTACTTGTTTTTCAAATTGTTCTTGAAAGAAATCATCTTCTGGATATGGAGGTCTTTTAATATTTAATCTAGTTGAGTACAAATTCATCAAATCAATTGCAAGCTCAGAAACCTTTTCTTTAACCTTTCTTTTTGTAAGTTCCCATTTATTAGTAAAAAGATTGCTAAGTTTTGGTTCGTATCCTTCTTTTGAAACATATTTTCTTATTAATTTAAATTGTTCAACCGGAATATAAAGTGCATCGTCATCGGCAAATATTAATCTTAAACAATCAGTGGTGATACCTTGAGATGTTATAGTCTTGATTCCATCATATTTTGAAATACCATATTTTTCATGAACAACATAATCTCCAATATTTAGATCATTAAAACTTTTTAAAACAGTAGAGGCTTTAAATCTAGATAAAAATCTACTTCCATTGCTTCTATAATTAAATAACTCATTAGTAGTAATAATAGCAATTTTTAAATCTTTAAAAATAGCACCAATATTTAAAAAATCTATTGCAAAACTTGAATTATTTAATATTTCTAAACAATTTTCATTATCTGCATAAGTAGAAATAAAGAAGTCTTTTTGCTGTTTATAATCAAAAACAAAAATTATTTTATAATTTTGTTCATATAAATTTTTTAAATACACATAGACTGTATTTTTATCAACAGCTCTTAATAGTGGTCTTTCGATATTTATAGAATAGAAATCTATATCATAAAAATCATAATTTTTTATTTTATAAAAATTATTATCATTTAAATCTGAATAAAATAAATACAAACCATTTAAGCTTTCTGAATTTTTAACTAATTCATTTAAAAATTTGCTGCTATCAAGTAATAATTTTTCCTTCGATACTTCAATTTGTTCACTATTCGTATAAATAATATAATCGTTTTTATTAAAATAAGATATTATATTTGATTTTTCATTAACTAAACAAAAATATTTATAAAGTTTTATATCTATATTGTTTTCCTTTAAATTATTAATAACTTCTTTTATATTATCTTCTAATCTAGTTTTATCATTACAATTTATAATTTCGTTATATAATTTATTTTTCAAAATATTCTGCAATTCTGCATTATTTTTTTCATCTAATAAAATGTCTGTATTTGGAATAATACTTAAACTTGGTATTTCTTTTTGCGATAATTGTGATTCAATATCAAAAAGTTTAATTTTTTCTATTTCATTATCAAAAAGATCAATTCTAACTGGTTGATCATAATTTAACGGGAATATATCAATAATAGAACCTCTAAAACAAACATCTCCGGTTTTTTCAATTTTATTAGCAAAACTATATCCAATTTCTAAAAATTTATTTCTTAATTTATAGTAATCAATCTCATCACCTACTTTTAAATTAATAATAGAATTTAAAAGCAATTCCTTTTTTGGATAAATTCTTAAATATGCTGCTAAATTTAATATGATTATCTTTTTACTGCTTGAGGTTGCTAGTTTATATAAGCCATATATTCTATCGCTTTCTATTTCTTTACTTGTAGCAACATATTCAACAGCTACTAATTCTTCGCTAGGTATATAGATAATATCTTCCTTATTTAATATTGAATATAAAAGATCTCTAATTTGTTGAGCGATATATAAGTTTTGAGAAACAATAACTACATTTGAATCATTATTTAAAAATAACCACGATGAATAATAAGCGACTCCGACAACTTCATCCGTTTTTATATTTTGTTGTATTTCAAAGGTGTTTTTGCAAAAAATATTTAAGTTTTGCAGTGTTTTTTTAAATTCATTTACTTCCATCTTCTACTTTTTTCTCTTTATGATTATACTTGGACATGCATAAATCAAAATTATTTTGTAAATAATATATTATTGCATCGCTTGCTTTATCAATTGCTTCATCGATTAATACTTTTTCATCTTTATCAAATTTTGTTAAAACATGATCAATAGTATTGTATTTAGGTTTTCCAATTCCAATTTTTATTCTTTTAATATCTTCACTTTGCAAATTTGTAAAAATACTTTTTAATCCATTATGACCGCCACTTGAACCTTTAGGTTTCAATCTTAACTCTCCAACATTTAAATCTAGATCATCATGAATAATAAGAATGTTTTCTGTTTTAATTTTAAAAAACTTTACAATTTCAAAAACAGAAATTCCAGAATTATTCATATAAGTCATTGGTTTTGCAATTATTACATCCTTATCAAATAGTTTAACTTTATTATACATTGCAAAAAAATCATTAATATTTAAATTAATATTTTCTTTCTTACAAAAGGAATCAATCACCATAAATCCTATATTATGTCTAGTTCCTTCATATTTTTTATCGGGATTACCTAGACCAACAATTAAATATATACTTTTTTCCATAACACTTTTACAAATAATATTATAGAATATTCTAATATGGAAAATGAAAAAGAATTACCAAAATATAATACAAAATCATGGTTTAAAAGCTTATTGCTCGGTTTTTTTATTGGAATTGGTGTAATTGTTCCAGGTGTTAGTGCCGCACAAATTTCTATTATTTTTAAACTTTATGACAAGTTAACCTACGCTATTGGAAACATATTAAAGAAATTTGTTACTTGCATCATTTTCTTGCTACCAATTTTAATTGGTTTATTAATTGGTTTTGTTGCAGGTTTTTTTGGAGTAGAACAATTACTTGAATTATCTACAATATCTCTTGTGTGTCTTTTTGCTGGTTTAATGTTAGGAGGCACTAAAAGTATTATTGATGAAATTAAAGGTTCAAAATTAACTATTAAAAGATTGTCTCTTTTAATTATTGGTCTTGTAATTCCTGTTTCAATAAGTGCGATTTTTGTTAATGTTAGTTCTTTAAATTTAGCTTCTCAAATTTCTGATCCAGATTGGTGGTTTTATATTACTTTATTCTTTATTGCTGTATTAGTCGGATTTACACAAATTATTCCTGGACTTAGTGCAACTAGTTTATTAATGAGTTTTGGAATATATGGTGAACTTATTAATTCAGTATCCTTTACTTATTGGAGTAATTCACCTATTGTTTTTGTTCTTTATCTTATATTAGTTATAGGATTTTTAGTTGGAATTATTTCAATTTCAAAGTTAGTTTCATATCTATTATCTAAATTTAAAATTGGATTTTATTACTTCGTATTAGGTTTATCAATTTCTAGTGTTGTTGGTATGTTTTATAATCCGGAAATTGTCAATGAATATTTAATTTTTGACATTTCAACCACAAAATCATTGATTGAAGTAATTATCGGACCAATATTATTTATCGTTGGTTTCATATTAATTTTGTCAATAATTCATTTTTCCAACAAATCAGCGAAAACTGTTGACGGTTCAAGTAATACTATTTGACAAAATCACTCTAAATAATTATTATCTCTAAAACAATTTATTTGTTTTAGGAGGTACGAATGAAAAATCAAAAAATCGAAAGAGTTAGAAGACAACAAATTATCAATTCTGCCTTATATTTTTTTAATGAAAAAGGTTACTCAAAAACTGCCATTGATGATATTTGTAGGTCTTTAAAAATTTCACATGGTTTATTTTACCATTACTACACAAACAAGTACGATTTATTAAAGGACATTTTAAAACTTGGTTATGAATCTGTTTTATCAAAATTTCCTTTAGAACCAATTGATGAAAAAGAAGCTTTAATAAAATTTACAGAGGGCTTATACAATTTTATTAAAGAAGATTTAAATCATGCCTATTTATTATCTTTATTATTAAAGGGACTTTCTGATAACAAGTTAAGAGAATGTTTAGTTGATGCATTAAAAGAAGCAGGCAATTACCGAGTATTTAAAACAAATATTTGCTTCCAAAAATTAGATCAACAAGGAAGATTAAAATATAGTGTTGATGAGTGTTTGTTTATGTATAACAATTCTGTTATCGGAATGACCTATCGTAAAATTTATAAAATTACGGAAGCAAACGACTTCCCTCAACATGCTAAATACTTAATTAATATGTTAGTTAAATAAGCATATATTATGTTAAGACTACTAAAATTTATATTTAAAAAGTGGTATTTCTTGCTGATAATTATGGCAGCAATTATCTCGCAATGTTATTTACAACTTTTATTACCTGACTACATGGGACAAATAACTAGATTAGTAACATCTGTCGGTTATACTCCTGATGTCTATGAAATTTTATCTATTGGCGGAATTATGATTGCTATTTCCGCTGGTGTTTTTATTTTGGCTATTATTCAAAACTTCTTAGGTGCAACTCTTTCTGCATTTGTTGGAAGAGAATTAAGAAACGAAGTTTTCCAAAAGGTTAATACTATTTCCTTGGCTGAATATAACAAATTTGGTACAGCTACTTTAATTACCAGAACAACTAATGATATAGAACAAATTAAAAACTTTATATTAACCGCTGTTAGAACATTAATTATGTCTCCAACAATGATGGTTATTGCTTTAATTCATACAATACAAACAAACGCAAGTTTAACAATTGTTATTGCTTGTGCTTTACCTTTAATTATTGTCATAATGGGTATCATTTTTAGATTTGCGTCACCAATGTTTAAGGTATTACAAACTAAACTTGATAACTTAACAATTGTTCTTAGAGAAAATTTAACTGGTATTAGAGTTGTTAGAGCTTATAACCAACAAGAAACAGAATATAAGAAATTTGATTTTGCAAATTACGAAATGACTTCAACAATTAAAAAAGTTGGTAGAATCATGAGTATTGCAAATCCTTCAATTAATATCATTTTCAATGTTGCATATATAACAATTTATATGATCGGTATTATTTTAATTGATGGACAATTTATTAGTGAATCTTCATTTACAATATTATCTGATGTTGCTGTATGTGCTAACTACACAACCCAAGTTATGATGTCGTTCTTGATGTTTGCTATGGTCTTTATTATGTGGCCTCAAGCAAGTGCTTGTTCTAAAAGAGTCAATGAGATACTTGATGTTGAAACATCAATAAATGATGAAGAAGCAAGAAAATATGCTTTAAATATTATTGATAAAGAATTTAGAGACTATTTTCATACATTTAGAAAAGAATATAAGAGTAAACTCGGCCATGATTTAAATGAAAAAACTGCTTTATTAGATTTAAAAAACAAGAAATTTCCTGTTGATAGCGAAGAATATAATTTCTTATTAAAATACAAAGAATTAAGTGACAAATATAATAATGTAGTTAATAAAATTAACGATCATGAATCAGAAGAGTATGTAGAAATCATAAATAAGTTGTTTTCGCAAAGAAAAATCCACGGAGAGCTTGAATTTGATAATGTATCTTTTGTTTATCCAGACGCAGATAAGCCAACAATAAAAAATGTTTCTTTTAAAGCTGCAAAAGGAACAACAACTGCAATTATTGGTTCTACCGGAAGTGGAAAATCAACAATAGTTAATTTAATTCCTAGATTTTATGATGTTACAAACGGAACTATAAGATTTGATGGTATAGACATTAAAAAATTACCACAAAAAGTATTAAGGGATAATCTTGGATTTGTTCCACAACAAGCTGTTCTTTTTTATGGAACTATTAAAGATAACTTAAAATTTGGTAAAAAAGACGCAACAGATGATGAGATTAACCAAGCTTTGAGTATTGCTCAAGCTCAACATTTTATCTCTAAATTACCAGAAGGTTTAGACACGTTTGTATCTCAATCTGGTAAAAACTTCTCTGGTGGACAAAAACAAAGACTTTCTATTGCTAGGGCTTTAGTTAAACAACCTGAAGTTTATGTCTTTGACGACTCATTTAGTGCTCTTGATTTTAAAACTGATGTTGCTTTAAGAACTGCTTTGAAAAAGTATACTAAAAATTCAGCAGCAATAATTGTAGCTCAAAGAGTTTCGTCAATTATTGATGCAGACAATATTTTAGTTATTAATGATGGAGAAATTGTCGGTCAAGGTAAACATAGTGATTTATTATTAAATTGCCCAGTTTATCAAGATATTGTTAAATCTCAACTTGATCCAGAAGAAGTTGAAAAAACAATTCAAATGAACAAAGAAGAAAATTTAAGACAAGGAGGTAATTTATAATGCCACCACGTCATGCAACATACGGAAAAGCAAAAAACTTTAAGAAAACATTTCCTAGAATGGTAAAAGACTTAAAACCAGAAGCATTATTGCTAGTTGCTGTTATGATCTTTTCTATTTTTAGTAGTGTGCTTGCTATTATTTCTCCAGTTATTTTAAGAGAATTTTTAAATCTATTCTCGCCTCAATTTAATGGTCAGACACCAATTGATAATTCTTTGCTACATTTTACACCAAGCATGACTGCTGAAGGGACTCCAACATATCTTATTTCTATTCAATGGACTACTGTTGCTTTTTATGTATCAATAATTATTTCTATATATGTATTATCAGCTATTTTATCTTGGCTAGGTGAATGGATATCAGTTAGTGTTTCTAGTAGATATGCATATCAAATGAGAGATAGAATTCAACAAAAATTAAATAAACTTCCTTTATCTTATTTTGATAGAGTACCATATGGAGATACACTAAGTGTTGGTACAAATGATGTTGATAATATTTCTAGAAATTTACAAAGTATTATTTCTCAAACTTGTTCAAGTATAACTTTGTTTGTTGGAACATTTGTTGCAATGTTTGTTATTGAATATAGACTCGCGTTTGTTGCACTTGTATCTCTTCCGTTTACAATTCTAATCGTTATATTTGTAGCAAAATTTTCTCAAAAACAATTCTCTTCATATAGAAATGAATTAGGTATTTTAAATGGTAAGGTTGAAGAAAATTATGCCGGTTATAAAATTATTAAATTATTTAATAAAGAACAAGATGTAATAGAAGACTTTAATAAAACTAACAAAAAAATGGCAAGAAGTGATGGATTAAGCCAATTCTTTTCAGGATTTATTTTCCCATCAACTAACTTTATCCATAATTTAGCCTTTGTTGGAATCGCTGTTGTTGGAGGAATTATTAATGATCCTTCAACAATGATTGTATTCTTCTTATTCTTAAATCTATTTTCTAGACCTTTCCAACAAATTGGACAAATATTTAATATTATTCAATCTGTTGTCGCAAGCGGAGAAAGAATATATGAAATATTAGATGAACCAGAAGAATCAAGTGAAGAAAATGCAAAAGTTGTAACAGAAAATAGCATTACCGGTAAATATCAATTTGATAATGTTAGTTTCTCTTATTCTCCTGATAAACCTTTAATTGAAAATCTTAATTTAAATGTTTATCCAGGCGAAACAGTTGCAATAGTTGGACCTACTGGAGCTGGTAAAACAACTCTTGTTAACTTAATAATGAGATTTTATGATGTTACAGATGGATCTCTTAAATTAGATGGTGTTGATGTAAGAGATTATAAGAGAAGCCTTGTAAGAGGTGTAGTTGGTATGGTCTTACAAGATACTTGGCTTTTTAAAGGAACTATAAGAGAAAATATTACTTATGGTCAACCAGATGCAAGTGAGGAAGAATTAATTAGTGCTTGTAAACAAGCTCATATTTATCACTTTATTCAAACATTACCAAATGGTTTTGATTATATGTTAAACGAAGATGGAAACAACATCTCGCAAGGTCAAAGACAATTAATTACAATTGCTAGAGCAATATTATCTAAACCAAAAGTAATGATTCTTGATGAAGCTACAAGTAGTGTTGATACAAGAACTGAACAACAAATTCAAGATGCTATGAACAAAATAATGGAAGGTAGAACCTCATTTATCATTGCTCATAGATTATCAACAATTAAAAATGCTAAATTAATTCTAGTCATGAAAAAAGGCCACATCGTTGAAAAAGGTGACCACCAATCATTATTAAAAGCTAATGGATTCTATGCAGAATTATATAATTCACAGTTCCTTGGAACTTTAAATAACGAAAACGAAGAAAAAGAAGAAAGCTAGTCGCTTTCTTCTTTTTTATTTAAACAGTATATATTTATTAAGTTTTCTTCCTTCAGACCACCGGCATGGTTTGCTTTAAAAGGCCAAAGTTTTTTATCCCATTGAAAGTTTTTATGACCTGTTGCAACCAAAATATAATCTCCTAATAATTTTTCTCCTTTATTAGAATTCTTAGCAATTCCAAAGTATTTTCTTTTTAAAAACTCATCTTTAGCATACAAAATATAATATTTTGAAAAATATTTATTAAAGAGCTTTATAAATTCTTCTTTATTTTCATCCAAAACATTAAAGCTTGCACATCTTGGCTCTATAAAAAAACATCCTTCGACAGTTTCTAAAAAATCTTTGTAATCTTCTAAATATATTGGTGAAACATCTGTATGAGAGTGGTCAGCAAAAACAAAAATTATTGTATCTTTATTATTATTTGCAAATTCTTCTAATTTTCTACTAATTTTGTTTGCATAAAATGAAACATCTATATCGTTAGTTCCTTTTTCATGAAGTATATGATCTGGATTTTCATCATAACAATAAATAAAACATTTTTTATTATTTTTTAAAAACTTATCTGCTTTATCAAACATATCATCAAAGTCTTTATATGTGTTTTGACTATCTCTAATATCACTTGGAAAAAGAGATGTAACTTTAACATCAGGATTGTTTTTCGAAATTGAGTCTAATATGGTTTCGTTTTTTAAAAATGAATAATCTGTATCAACTTCATTATAAGGATATATATAAGAAGTATGTCTAAATCCAACTACTGGTAAATCACTTTTTTTATCATAAAAAGTCCAACCAAGCCATCCAGATTCAATTGGATATAATCCTGTTAAAAAAGCATTTGTTGCAGCACTTGTTGTTGGAGGGAAAGTGCTTGATATCGTCATTAAATAATTTTTTCTTAAAAAGTTTTTTTCTGCTAAATGTTTTTCTGATATACTTTTACCAAATCCATCAAATAAAAATAATGCAATTTTGTCATGGTTTTTAATTATATCGTTAATTTTTTTAATTGATTTATGATACGTTTTACATTTGTATTTTTTTAAAAAAGAATTAGAAAAATTTACTAAAGAATAATTTTTATCATAACTATAAAATTTCACTATTTGTGTACTCCTTTAAATGACTATATGTTCTATTTAATTTTGGATATATCTTTTTATAAACTTTTTTATAAAGATAATCATATTTTTTAACCGCTTCTTCTTCTGGTTCAAACTCCTGACTATATTTTACCATACTTTCTTTTGCTTCTTCTGGAGATGAGAAATAACCTAAAGATAAGAAACCTGCCATTGCAGCACCAAGTGAAGAACTTTCAAAAGTTTCAGTTCTTTTAACTTTTAAATTAAAAATATTAGCAACAATTTGACAAATAATCGCGTTTTTTGAACCGCCACCAGAAACAACAATATAATCAACTGATTTTAAACGATTTCTTTTTCTAATTGTTTCAAGACCTTCTTTTAGTGCATAACAAATTCCTTCAATAATAGCTCTATAAACATGCATTTTTGTATGATAATCACTAAAACCAATAATGACGCCTTTTGCATTAGGCCTTTTTAAACCTGGTCCCCAATATGGTTGTAAAACAAGACCATTAGAACCTGGCTCGATATTTAAAATCTTACTATCTAATATTTCTTCAACCGGAATATCTTTAATTTCTGCCTCTTTTTCTTCGTCTTGAGCAAATTCTTTAATAAACCATTTTAACATCCAAAATCCACGATAAACTTGAACTTCTAAATTATAAACACCTTTATAAGCACCAATATATCCAGGTAAAAATGCTTCTGGTTCCATATATTTTTTACTAGGAACATCAATACTACAAGCAGTTCCAAAAGAAATAGCAACTTCTTTTGGTGATAAACATCCATTTCCAAAGCATTCACAAGCTTTATCACTACCACTAGCAATAAGAGGCGTTCCTTCTATAATTCCAGTTTCTAAAAAAGCTTTTTTACTAATATAACCAATAACAGAACCAACATCAACTAAAGGGCAAAGCTTTGATGTTGGAATTCCAAAAACATTATTTCTTAAAGAACCATCTTTATACCATTCTCCAGTTTTAAAATTAATTGGATAATGACCAACAGCATTAGCAGTAGAATCCTTAAGTTCACCAACTAACTTATAATTAAAATAAGCTGTTAGCGGAACGTAATATTTTATTTTATTCCAATTATCTTTTTCGTTTTCTTGAAGCCATCTCGCTGGAGTTCTTTTAGCATTAAAAATAACTGTTGGCATTATACCAACAATACTTGCTGCTATAGTATGTAAAAGTGGTAAACCATCATTAAATTTTGCGTTTCTTTGATCTAACCATAAAATGCTTGGTCTAACTACATCATAATTTTCATCCAAAAAAGCTGGTGTGTCTCTAAAAGAACACATAACCATACCAACTATCGAATCCATTAATTGAGTATTTTTTTCTCGAATTGTTTTAGTAGCGTCTTTTAAAACATCAAAATAAAATTGTGGATATTGTTCAACATATCCATTTTTTGGAGAAAAATAAGGATTTTCATATTTTCTTATTTCCATTATTTTTATCTCACCTAAGTCATTAATAATTGAGGCTCTTAAAGACTGGGTGCCGATATCAACAACGAGAATGTTTTTCTCTTTATGCTCTGAAGACATATATATATAATAATAAATTACATATCTAATTTCTATACAAAAATAAGTGCTAATATGCTAAAATAAGTTGGTTGTAAAAAACTATTTGCCAAAAGGAGGATGTAATTTAATGGCTAATAAACAATATGTATATCAATTTAGTAAAGCATATGGATTAGGTAAAGAACTCCTTGGTGGTAAGGGAGCCGGCCTTGCCGAAATGACTCACATTGGAGTCCCGATTCCACCTGGATTTACAATCACAACCGAAGCATGTACACTTTACTATCAAAACGGTAAAAAATTACCTGATTATTTAGTTAAAGAAATTTACGACAATATTAAAGAACTTGAAAATACTACTGGAAAATCTTTTGGTGGTAATCATAATCCTTTACTTGTTTCTGTTAGATCTGGTGCTAGAGTTTCTATGCCTGGTATGATGGATACAATCTTAAACTTAGGTTTAAATG
>JADIMN010000050.1 GCA_017694735.1 Candidatus Alectryobacillus merdavium | reverse complement strand
TGTTAATAGCATACCAATAAGGCAAAGTAGAAAATTCCCCCAGCCATTTCCATCAAATAGACTGTTAAAATAATCAATAATGATTTTATCTATTGTAACTACATCTTTACTACCTGTAGATAAAAATAAACTTGATGCTCCGCTCATAGTAGGTTCCTTTCGATTAATATGTTTCTAATATAATCAGATTTATTAAAATCTTTGCTTGCTCTTGCAAGATTATACTCATTTAATAAATTGATATCTTCTTCAGTTAAACATATTATATCAAATTTTAAGCCTAAAATCTCGAGCATTAGTTTTAACTCTTTATCTAGTCTAATTAAAGTATTTAAATCAACATTTTTGCTTCTTAAACTTAAATTAATTTCTTTTATCTTATTAAATAAAATTGTTAAAGCATTTGAGATATTTAAATCATCTGCTAAAGTTTCAAGAAAATCATCAATATTAGGTTGTTGATTATCAAACATATTATTATTAACGTGATTTAATTGTAAAAATTTAGCAACATCATTTAATGCTCTTGAAATTTTATCAATTTCCTTTTTATTACTAGCAAGTACTTCTTCTGTAATATTTAAAGGCGCTCGATAATGACAATTTAATAAAGTATATCTTAAAAGTAAACCACCATGTTGTTCAATAAAGTCTTTTGCTCTTAAAACATTTCCAATAGATTTAGACATTTTTTGATTATCCAAATTTATAAAGCCGTTATGCATCCAATAATTAGCTAAGTTCGTGCCACAATATGCTCTACATTGAGCAATTTCATTTTCATGATGAGGGAATTTTAAATCAAATCCTCCTCCATGAATATCTATTAGATCACCAAAAATATTATGAATCATTACAACACATTCAGTATGCCAACCAGGTCTTCCTTCTCCCCAAGGAGATGGCCAAGTAATTCCCTTATTTGTTTTCTTCCATAAAACAAAATCAAATGGATTCTCTTTATCTTTATTTTCCTCAATACGGCTACCTGCTATTAAATCATCTAAATTTATATTAGATAATTTTCCATAATCCTTAATAGAGTCAACTCTAAAATAAACATTATCATTTTTATAATAAGCATGACCTTTATCAACTAAAGTTTTAATATAATCAATAATTTGATCCATAGTTTCTGTAACTCTTGGATTATAATTTGCTCTAATACAATTTAGAGAATCTAAAATATTTAAATACTCTTCTATATAATGATCAGCTAATTGTTTTTCACTAATATTTAATTCAGCAGCTTTATTAATTATTTTGTCATCAACATCTGTAAAATTTGATACATAAGTTACATCATAGTTTAAATAAGTTAAAAATCTTCTAAACATATCAAAAACAACAGCTGGTCTACAATTTCCAATATGTGGTGAATTATAAACGGTTGGGCCGCAAACATAAATTGAAACTCTATTAGGTTTAATAGGTTTAAAAACTTCTATTTTATTTGATAGTGAATTGAATAATTTAATTTCCATAAAAATATTATATTATTTTTAAAAAATAAATGCAAAACTTAAATATTTTTTAAAACTATCCTTTCTAATAATTTAAAATCATCTATTTCATAAGTTGGATTTTCTTTTTTGATTTCTTTATAATCTCCATAACCATAATTACAAATAACACAATCGATTTTCATATTTTTCGCCAATAACAAATCATATATAGAATCGCCAACATATAAACAACTTGATACATCAATGTTTTTTTCATTTAAAAAGTTTAATAAGTAACTAGGATCTGGTTTTGGTGGCATTTTTAAAGTATTTCCAATTACTCCAACAAAGTTAATATTTCCTAAACTTTTTTCAACACACAGTTTTAAAATATTGTCTGGCTTATTTGAATATATAATCAAATTTATATTATTTTTATTAAAAAACTCAAGCACTTCTTTAACATTTTTATATAATTTAAAGTTTGATAATTGATATTTTTGATATTTATCCATAAATAAATTATAAATATCTATATTTTTATTATTTAACTCTTCATAATTAAATGCTTTTAAAAACAATCTTTTAGAACCACCACCAATTAATTTTTTTCCATCTTTATAAGAAAAATTTATGTCTAAATTTAATAATTTAGATACATCATTTAATGTGTCTAATATTCCAATTAAAGTATCTGCTAATGTTCCATCAAAATCAAATATAATGGTTTTATAATTTAATAATTTTTCCATACTTATTAATTATATTAATAAAATAAGACATATTAAAACATTTTTATCTTATTTTTTGATATAATATTCACGTTGTGGAGAAATTATGAACAGAGAAAATATTAGAAATATAGCAATTATAGCCCACGTAGATCATGGAAAAACTACATTAGTTAATCAATTATTAAAATATTCTGGTGCTGTTAAAGATCAAAACTCATCAATGGATAGCAATCCTATTGAAAGAGAAAGAGGAATTACTATTTTAGCAAAAACAACAGGAATTGATTATAAGGGAAAAAGAATAAATATCTTAGATACTCCAGGGCATGCAGACTTTGGCGGCGAAGTTGAAAGAATTATGCACATGGTTGATGGCTGTCTTTTACTTGTTGATGCTTTTGAAGGAACAATGCCTCAAACTAGATTTGTATTAAAAAAAGCCCTTGAAGCTCACATTAAACCAATTGTTATTATAAATAAAATAGATAGACCAAATGTAAATGTTGAAAAAGTCGTAGATGAAGTACTAGATTTATTTTTAGAATTAAATGCACCTGATGAATTTTTAGATTTTAAAGTTGCATATACAAGTGCTTTAAAAGGTACTTCTTCTCTATCTAGTAATCCTTTAGATCAAAAAGAAGGAATGGATGCTGTTTTTGATTTAATTATAAATGAAATTCCATGTCCAGATGTTGATATAAATAAACCTTTCCAATTTCAACCAGCTTTATTAGATTATAACGATTTTGTTGGAAGAATTGGCGTTGGAGTTATTAAACAAGGAAGTGTAAAAGTAAATGATAGCGTTACTTGTTTAAGATTAGATGGCAGTAAAAAACAATTCAAAGTTTTAAAAATATTTGGTTATTATGGACTTAAAAGAGTCGAAATTGAATCTGCTTCTGCAGGTGAAATTATTTCTATTGCTGGTCTTGACGACATAAATGTTGGTGAGACAATTTGTGATAATAATAATCTTGTTGCACTTACACCACTTCATATTGATGAACCAACACTTCAAATGACTTTTGGAGTTAATTCATCTCCTTTAAGTGGACAAGATGGAAAATTATTAACTGCAAGGCAAATTGAAGAAAGATTATTTAGGGAAGTTCAAAAAGATGTTTCTTTAAATGTTAAAAGAATTCCAAATACTGAAACATGGGTTGTTTCTGGTAGAGGCGAATTACATCTTGGTGTCTTAATTGAAAATATGAGACGTGAAGGATTTGAACTTGAAGTATCAAAACCAGAAGTAATTATAAAAGAAGTTGATGGAATTAAAATGGAACCATATGAAGATCTAACTATTGAAATTCCTACTGATTATTTAGGAAATATCATGGAAGCTTTAGGAACTAGAAATGCTGAACTTATTAATATGGATTCAACTGATACTAATACAAAACTTCAATATGTTATTCCTTCAAGAGGTTTAATTGGATTTGTATCAAACTTCTTAACACTAACAAAAGGCTATGGAATTATTTCTCATACTTTTAAAGAATATAGAGGAATGATTAAAAGCGATGTTGGAGAAAGAAAAATTGGAGTTTTGGTTTCTATTAATCAAGGTGTTGCAACTCCTTATGCCTTAGAACACATTGATGAAAGAGGAGTATTATTTATTTCTCCTTCAACAGATGTCTATGAGGGAATGATTATTGGTGAAAATAAATATGATATTGATTTAGCAGTTAACGCAATTGAAGCAAAATCTTTAAATAACATTCGTTCAAGCACAAAAGAGATGACTGTTGTATTAAAGACTCCTCGAAAGATGTCACTTGAAGCATGTTTAGACTATATAAATAGAGATGAATTAGTTGAAATTACACCTAAAACATATCGTATGAGAAAGAAAATTCTTAATACTGCAGAACGTAAAAAATATGATTATAAAAAGAAAAATGGATTAATTTAATCCATTTTTTTATAATCCAAAATATCCCTTCGTTCCGTAATTTATCGCACAAATTATAATAATGCCTAAAGCAAAAAATATAATAACTCCAATAAGATAACAAAGCTTCCAAATTCTTTGGCTTTTTTTCATCTTCTTGTAATTTTCTTCCTTAAGCTTTTTATTTTCAAGCTCTTCTCGCTTAGCTGGATTTATTACAAGATTTTCTTTCTTTTTTTCCTTTTCAGGATCAATTCTAATAATTGGCATGTCTATATTATAAGGTATTTAAATAAACATTAAAACATTGAGGCGAAACAGTTTAATATCGCCCATGCTATTTTTTTAAAAATACCACCCTTTAATACATCTTTACTAGTTAAAATAATTGATTTATTAAACATATCATTAAAATCTTCTTTTATGTCTTTTAAACAATCATTATTATATAAAAATACAGCATTTTCATAATTTAAAAATTCACTTCTTAAGTCTAAGTTAATTGTTCCAACAGTAGCAAACTTATCATCAACTAAAAAAGTTTTTTCATGATTAAATCCTGGCATAAACTTATAAATTTTAATTCCAGCAGATATTAATTTATATGCATAACTTAAAGAAACTTGATAAGTAATTTTTTTATCTGGTATACCCGGAATTACAATTCTAACATCAACTCCTTTTCTTTTAGCTAGTATTAAAGATTTAATTAAAGATTCTGTTAATACTAGATATGGAGTTGAAATATAAAGATATTTTTTTGCAGTATTTATTAAATTTAAATAATTACTTTCACCTAAAGATTCATAATCAAAAGGAACATCTCCAAATGGTTGGGCATATTGATCTTTATAATTTAATAATTCATCA
>JADIMN010000049.1 GCA_017694735.1 Candidatus Alectryobacillus merdavium | reverse complement strand
CTCGTGGGCTCGGAGATGTGTATAAGAGACAGTATATATTCTTCATTTTTAAGATCTAAAACATTTTTTAATAATCCTTCTAATATATTTTTTTGATCATAATTAATTTCAAAAATCATAATATATTTATCTGCAACAAAACTTTTCCTATTTAATATAAGAAATTCATAATAAAAATAAGAAGGATTAACAAATAAGGCGTTACTAGGTTCAAAATCCAAGACTTCTTTGCTTACATCTTTTACTTTTGAAATGTAAGGAGGATTTGAAAAAACTACATTAATATTTTTTTCTTTTTTTACAAATTTCTTTAAGTCACTTAATACAAATTTAATATTTGAATTATATTTTTTTGCATTTTTCTTTGCTAAATTAAGTGCAAAATATGAATTATCAATGCAAAAAGTCTCTTTTTTATTCAAAATTAACTTATCAACAACAATTCCAATGTTTCCACAACCACATCCAAGATCCGCAATCTTTAAAAAGTCTGCAGAACTAAAGTATTTTTTTATTTCTTTAACTCCTTCTTCTACAACAAGTTCCGTTTCTGGACGTGGAATTAAAACATTTTTATTAACATTAAATTTAAAATTATAAAAGTCAGCTTCTTTAGTTACATAATAAACTGGAGTACCTGACAAAACTTTTAATATACTTTTTTCATCTTTTTTTGTCATTAAAAAATTATCTTCTTGTCTAATATAAAATTCACTCATATCATTAATTTTAAATATATGACAAAGAATAATTCTTAAACTTAATTCACTTATATTATTTTCTTTAAATTTATCTAAGTAATTAGAATAAATTTCTCTTAATTTCATAATTAATTTTTAGCTAATTTTTCTTTTAAATCAAAACCAATTAAAGCATCTAGAAGTTCATCTAAATCACCTTCCATGATTCTATCTAATTTTTGAACAGTAAAGCCAATTCTATGATCTGTGACTCTATTTTGAGGATAGTTATATGTTCTAATTTTTTCACTTCTTTCCCCAGTTCCAACTTTTAGTTTTCTCTCACTACCAATTTTTTCTTGTTGCTCTTGTTCTTTTAAAGCAAATAATTTAGCTCTTAACATTTGCATACAGATTTCTCTATTTTGAATTTGAGACTTTTCAGTTTGACAAGATACAACAACACCTGTTGGAATGTGAGTTATTCTTACAGCCGATTCAGTTTTATTAACATTTTGTCCACCAGCTCCTTGGCTTCTATATGTATCAACATGTAAATCAGCGTTGTTAATTGTTATATCAATTTCTTCTGCTTCAGGCATTACTAAAACAGTTGCTGTTGATGTATGAATTCTTCCGTTTGCTTCAGTCTTTGGAACTCTTTGAACTCTATGAGCACCACTTTCAAATTTTAATCTAGAATATACGCCTTCACCTTTTATCATAAAAGAAACCAAAGAATAACCACCAGCACCACTTGGACTTTCGTCAATTAGTTGTAGCTTCCATCCTTTCTTTTCTGCATATTTAACATACATTCTAAATAAATCGCCAGCAAAGATATTTGCTTCATCTCCACCAACTGCTCCTCTAATTTCAACAACAATATTTTTATCGTCGTTTGGATCCTTTGGAACAAGTAATATTTTCAATTGTTCTTCAATATCAATCAATTCTTTATCAATATTATCAATTGTTTCTTTAGCAAATTTAATTATTTCTTCATCAGAGTCTTTAAGCATTAAAAGAGCATCATCTCTATCACTTACTAATTTTAAATACTCGTCATACTTTTCTATAATAGGATCTAAATTTGCTTTTTCTTTAGAAAGTTTTCTAAAAGCATCCAAATCTTTAACAACATCTGGATCTTCTAATTTTAAATCTATATCTTTTAATCTTTCTTTGGCTTGATTAAGCCTTAATTGCATCTCTTTTTCCATAGCCAAATTATTATACTAAAATTTTAAACTTTTTTGAAAAAATATACGTGAGAATAATGTATAATTTAGTATATGAGTTACCAAGCATTATATAGAAAATATAGATCAAAAACCTTTGATGAAGTTTATGGTCAACAACATATTGTCAAAACTTTACAAAACGCACTTATAAATAACAAAATCGGACATGCTTATTTATTTACTGGTCCTAGAGGAACTGGAAAAACTAGTATTGCAAGACTTCTTGCGAAGGCTTTAAATTGTGAAGAAGGCATTGGACATATTTGTAATAACTGTGAAAATTGTAAAACAATAAATTCTAATTCTCATCCAGATGTAATAGAAATCGACGCTGCAAGTAATTCAAGAGTTGAAGAAATTAGAAATATTATCGAACAAGTAAGATATGCTCCAATTAAAGGAAGATTTAAAGTTTATATAATTGATGAAGTTCATATGTTAAGTAACAACGCATTTAATGCATTACTAAAAACATTAGAAGAACCTCCAGAACAAGTTATTTTTATTTTAGCAACGACAGAACCTTACAAAGTATTGCCTACAATTATTTCTAGATGTCAAAGATTTGATTTTACAAAAATTGAACAAAGTCAAATTAAAGCTAGATTAGAAGAAATTTGTGATAATGAAAATATTAAAATTGATAACGATGCATTATTTGAAATTTCCTCGCTTGCTGATGGAGGAATGAGAGATGCTTTAAGTATCCTCGATGAATTAATTGCATATTGTGGAAATAATATTAAATATAAAGATATTTTAAACATTTTTGGAATTATTTCTAAAAGTGAAAAAATAAAATTTATTTCCTATTTATTAAATCAAAACGGAAAAGAAATTATAAATAAGTATTATCAATATTCAAATAATGGAATAGATATTAAGCATCTAAACGATGATTTAATAAATATTTTTAAAGACTTACTTACTTATAATATTTCTGGAAATTCTTCACTTTTGCAATATATTTCAAAAGATGATGCAAAAAATCTATTAAAATATACAAATTCAAAAAAATTAAATGAAATTATACAAAAATTAATAGAAGCTTCTTCCGACTTTAAAAACGTTTCAAATATAAACTCTTATTATGAATTAGTTTTGTTAAATATCGCCTCCGATTTTACTTCAACACAAACATTACAAGATGTAGAAGTTGCTGAAAATGAATTAAAACCTGCAATTAAAGAAGAAATAAAAACCAATTTAACAAACGAAGATAAAAAGAAGGAAGAAACCGTTCAAATCAAAGAAACCTTGATAAAAGAAGAGGAAAAACTCCCTGCAAAACCTCAATATTTTGAAACTGAAAAAGTTTATTCCACTGAAAACACTGCAAAAGAAGAAGAAAACCAAGAAGTTAAACCTCTTCAAAAAGACGATTCAAACAATAAATCAAATATACAAGAATCTCAAACTGTAACTGAAGAACCTAAAGAAAAGAAAGTTGATTTAAATAGTTTTCATCCAATTGATTATAAAGAAGATAAAAACAAAACAATTAATAGCAATGACTTAATCAAATATAGTGACAACACAATAATAAAAGCTATTGTTAAATCTTCACGTGAAGAAAAAGTTCATCTTTATGAATTGTGGAACGAATTAGATAATTACCGTTTTGATAGAAAATATGGACTTTTCGTTACTAAACTTCAAACCACTACTATATTTACTTTATGTGATCAATTATTAATTCTTCAAACAAATTTTGAGACAGTTGTTGATGATATAAATAGTAATAAAAACAATCACCTTGTTGTCGAATTAATAGAAAAACTTATTAATAAAAAAATTAACGTTTATGCAATAAGTCTAAAAGAAGCCAGTAGACTTCAACATTTATATTACAATTTGGCTCAAGTAAATAAACTACCTAAAAAAGATAAGATAGGAGATATTTTTGATGAAACTATTTGATGATTTGATTGAAAATTTCGAAAAGCTTCCTGGAATTGGACATAGAACTGCTGAAAGACTTGCTTATGCAATATTAGATAAAGATCAAGAATATGTAACTAATTTTTCTAATACATTACTAAAATCTAAAGAAAAAATACATCCTTGCCCAAAATGTGGATTATATACAGATGAGGATTTATGCGAAGTATGTAAGGATAATAACAGGGTTCAAAATTCAATTATTGTTGTTTCATCGACTAGAGATGCATTAGCAATAGAAAACGTCATTCATGATTATAAATATTTTGTTTTAAACGGAAACATTTCGCTTCTAAAAAATATTACTCCAGATAAACTTAATATTGATATTCTTTTAAATAGAATAGAACAAGAAAATATACAAGAAGTTATACTAGCTACTGATTCAACGTTGGATGGTGAAACTACAGCTCAATATTTAAGTAATTTACTATCAAGTAAAAATTTAAGTGTATATAGAATAGGATATGGTTTACCATATGGAAGTGAAATAGATTATTTAGACAAATTTACCATTGAAAGAGCAATAAAAAATAAAAATAAGTTAAATTAAGGAGGAAGTTATGTTTATTACATTTGAAGGTCCAGAAGGAAGCGGAAAATCTTCTGTTTTAGATAAAATTTGCCATCAATTAGAACATGATGGTTTTAATGTTGTAAAAACAAGAGAACCAGGAGGAACTCCTATCAGTGAGCAAATAAGAAATATTATTTTAGATAAATCAAACACTAATTTAGAGCCTAGAACAGAAGCTCTTTTATATGCTGCAAGTAGAAGACAACATCTTGTTGAAAAAATATGGCCCGCTTTAAAAGAAGGTAAAATAGTACTTTGTGACCGATATTTAGATTCTTCCCTTGCTTATCAAGGTAACGCTAGAGGCCTTGGATATGAAAATATATTGGCTATAAATAATTTTGCAACAGAAAATACTTTCCCTGACTTAACAATTTTATTTGATATTCAACCTGAATTAGGTCTAGAAAGAATTAGCAAAAATTCTAACAGAGAAGTAAATAGACTAGATTTGGAAAAATTAGATTTTCATAAAAAAGTAAGAGAAGGTTTTCTTGAACTAGCAAAAAAATATCCTGAGAGATTTTATATTGTCGATGCTTCTCAACCTTTTTTAGATGTTTGCCTAGAAGTTTATGATTTAATTAAATACAAATTGAAAGTTAATAATAAATAATGGAAATATTAAAGTATTTAGATAAATATCAACATAATATTTATAAATTACTAGTGAATAACATAACAAATTCTCGTTTTTCTCATGCTTATTTAATTAACGGTAATTTTAATACACCTCTATTAGACGTTTCTTTTTTAATCGCTAAGTGTATTTTGTGTTCTAACAAAGATATAAATGATACTATCTGTCCAACCTGTCAGAAAATTATTTCAAAAAAATATGATGATTTACTATCTTTAATAGTTATAGATGGCAATAAAGAAACAATCGGCAAAGAAGATGTTTTAAAAATAGAAGATAGATTTACAAAGACATCTATAGAAAAAAATTTAAACTTTGTTTACATAATTAACTGCGTCGAAAACATGACCAAAGAAGCTATTAACGCTTTATTAAAATATTTAGAAGAACCAAACGAAAATGTTTATGCTATTTTAACAACAAAAAATGTAAATCAAGTTTTACCAACAATTGTTTCAAGATGTCAAAATTTAAAAATTATTCCAGAAAATAAAAATGAAATTCTTTCAAATCTTAACATTAAGGATGTTCCTTTAAAATATAGTGAAATACTAATAAACTTTTCTTTAGAAGAAAGTGAAATTCTTAGCTTATACTCTGATAAGACTATTAAAGCCATTATTGATAATACTTTAAACTACTTAAATAATATCGATAATAAATATAAAAGACATTTTATTATTGAAACAGATATAATTCCTTTATTAACTAAAGATTTTTATTCAAGATTTGCAATAGATTTATTAACTCTTTTTCTATCTCAATCCATTAATTATAAAAAATTGAATGATACACAATTAAAATCTTATGAAAATACTCTAGATAAAATATATAATAATATAAGTAACATTGAAGATGTTACTTTGAAAATTTATAAATTGAGAAAAACAATAAACATTCATATAAATGTAACATTATTATTTGAACATATAGATTTTTTGTTTAACGAGGTAAGTAAATGAGTTATTTTATAAGCGTAAAATTTAAAAACAATGCAGTTCCTTATTGTTTTGAAACAGAATTTGATAATTTAAAAGTTGGAGATGAAGTTATTTGTGATACCGTTAGAGGTTTAGAATTAGGTGTTGTAAGTAAAGGTTCTCTCCCTCTTTCACAATATAAAAGAAACCTCGAATTAAAACCAATTTCTAGAATTGCTACTGAAGAAGACAAAAAACAATATCAATTAAATAAAAAGAAAGAAGAAGAATACGCTTTAATATTTAAAAAAGAACAAGAAAAACTTAATTTAGGAATGAAACTTCTTTTTTGTGAAGTAACTCTAGATCAAAGTAAGGTTATTTTTTCATTTGCTTCCGAAAATAGAGTTGATTTTAGAGAACTACTAAAAGTTTTAATTACTAAAATCAAAGCAAAATTAGAATTAAGACAAATTCCACCACGTGACAGAGCTCAACAAATAGGTGGTTTAGGACCATGTGGAAGACCTACTTGTTGTACTTTGTTTTTAAGAGAATTTGAAGGAATTACAACTAACATGATTAAAAATCAGATGTTAATTGGTAATACAGCAAAATTAAGTGGACTATGCGATAAATTACTTTGTTGTTTAAAATATGAAAACGATAATTACACTGAAGCAAAAAAAGAATATCCACCACTTAAAACAATTATTACTATTGATGGAATTAATTATACCGTTACAGGTTATAATCTTTTTGCAAAACTTGTAAAACTAAAAAATCCTGTCGAAGGTGAAAAATTTGTTGAATTAGCTGAAGTAAAAAAGATATTAAAAAAGCAAAATAAAAATGAAAAGTAATAATTTTGGAACATTATTTTTAGTGTCCACTCCAATCGGTAACCTTAAAGATATTACATTAAGAGCAATAGAAACACTTTCTAATGTTGATATTATTGTTTGTGAAAATCCAAGTTCATCTTTAAAACTACTAAACACTTTAAATATAAAAAATAAAAAATTAATTCAATTAAATGCAATTATAGAAAGAAAAAATACTTCTAATATTATTTCAATTTTAAAGCAAGGAAAAAATATTGCTTATATAAGTGATGCTGGGACTCCATTAATTTCTGATCCGGGAAATATTTTAGTTAACGATTGCATAAATAATGAAATTAACATATCTCCAATTCCAGGTGCTAATGCAATACTACCAGCACTAATTGGAAGCGGGATTAATAGCGACGACTTTACATTTATTGGATTTTTATCAAACAAAAAAAGCACAAAAACTAAACAAATTAAACAATTGTTACAATATAAAAACACTATAATTTTTTATGAATCTAGTCATAGAATTAATGAAACTTTAGAAATATTAAAGGAAGTTTTTCCAAAAGATAATAAAATTTGTATTGCTAGAGAATTAACTAAACTTCACGAAGAATACATAAGAGATACAATTTCAAATATTACTTTAACTGATGAACAAAGCAAAGGTGAGTTTGTAATTGTACTAGAAGCAGCAAATTTAGAAAATCAAAGTTGTGAAACTTTAAGCGACGAGAACATTTTAAATAAATTAAAAGATCTCATTGCTAATAATAAATTGAGCAAAAAAGAAGCTATAAAGCAAATTAGTAAAGAGTATAACATTAGTAAAAATAAAGTTTATTCAATATCTTTAAAAATATAATAATTTAATTATTTTTTATTATTTAAATAATTTGAAATTTCGTCTTTAATTATATTCTTTCTATTATTACTTTGTTGTTCAAGTAATTTTAGATCTTTTCTTCTTGTTGCGTAATATATTACAAATAAAGCAATTATTGTTAAACCACCAAGGGTTAATAAACATCCTTCAAAGAAATTAGAAGATACAAAATTAAGTTCATATTTTGTCTCGCCAACTCCAGACATAAATCCAATCATTCCTCCATCTACAGGATAAATTGTCTCTTCACTTGTTTTTCCATCACTCATATTTGTAACTTTTAAAGTCCAGCCATCATCACCAGGAACATTTAAAGCAATAAATCTTGGACTTTCATAATTTGTTGTAAAGGTATATGTATTATAAGTGTGTTCAATATTTTCTAGTGGATATTGTTTAGCACTATTTACAGTTTCTAAATAATCATCATATGAATAATTAAAAAGTAATGGGAAAACACCACTTGAAATACTGCCAACGCTAGTATTAAAAGTAAAGTCATCCATCATTGGTACAACGATTAATTTAGATACATAATTATCATAATAAAATGTTCTAAACTTTTTAGAATAATTATCCATTTGTAAGAAATTATCATATGAAATAACATTATTATCTTTATCTAATACAAATGTTGAAAATTTAAGATCGCTTCTAATTGCAGCACCCATAAAGATAGCACCAATTTCATCTTCTGTTAAATAATCGCCATTTTCTCTATCAATAACTATGATATTTGTATAAGATTTTAATTTTGTAAAGTAATCAGTAGAACCATTACCAGAATCAGTAGAATCAAATATTACAGTTCCAGAATTTTGATATTCTAAAGGATTCTCTGGATCAAAATATTTATTTCCTAAATCATATGCAACATATTTTGCTCCAATTGTTGAAAGAGGCATATGTTGAATATCAATAACATCTAACTCACTTGTTGTAAATTCATCATGATATTTTTCTTTAATTTCTTTTATATAGGAAGTTTCTAATACCGCACCAGATAATAAAGATTGATCAAAATCGAAATAATTTCTTGAAAAACCAGTAGTATAAATAGTTGAATAAACACCTAAGTCATTAATTGTTTCATAAACGCCTGGATCAATAAATGTATCAAAAGAATAACCTAATTCTTGATAATTAGTATTTACATATAAAGTGTAGTCACCGTTGTTATAAGTTTTATAAACTTCATATCCAAAAGGAATGTTAGGATCAATATGAACTGTTTTTGCATTATTTGGATTTTCTGTATCATAAATAATTTTATAATTTGTATTAATCGCTTTAGTAAAATAATACTTTACACCTAAAAATTGTTCCAAAAGTGGTCTTTTTTCAACTTCATTTCCATTCCAATTACCATAACTTGTCATAATATGAGACCAGTGTAAGAATTGATCTATGTTTGCATTATATTGACTATGGAAAAATGATAAACCATTATAATCTTCAGCCATATTAATATTTGTTCCACTATTTACGATTCTATCGCTTTGAACTCTAAAGAAACTTGTATCATCATTATTTAATTCTTTAAATATTTCTGTCTCAGTAGCTAAATTATCTTTACCATTTAAAAAATCATTTGTGAAATATCTAACATATCCATGGTAGCCAAAATAATAAGCTCCCATTAATGTTATTTCACTAGCTAAGAACAAAAATCCATATCTTAAAAACTTTTTATGTTTATAAAACTTTAAGAACAAACATAATAAAACGGTTAAATAAACAACGCTAACAATAATTACAATTATTCTTGATGAATTTTCTAAAACTCTATTATATTCATTTGGGAAAATAGCAGCATAATAAATACATGTAATCATCAAGGCCATCGCTACTACATAACCTATAATAAATTCATAATTTTTAAATTTCTTTCTTTCTTTAAAACTAGTTGCACAATAAATAACAAGCAAAGTGTAAGGGAAAAATTCCCATCTTCCATATGCACTAGAAAATCCTAAAAACATGTAGTAGAAGAAAGGAATAAACAAGAAAGCTAGCACACATCCTAAAGCAATAAAGTGAGAAACTTTTTTGTTTCTAAAACTATGAATAATTGATGCAAAGAAAATTAGAACTAAAGGAGTAAATACAAACAAAGAAGAAGCTAATTGATCATATCTATTTCCTTCAAAATTCATAATTGGAACACTTCTTCCATCGGTTGCAGGAAATAGGAATGACATAATTGGATAAATCCATCTAAATCCATAATATGAAGAATATGAACCGCCTTCATATATTTTAGATAAAGAAAAATCCCAGTTAAAAATTAAATGAGTAAAATTTATCCAATCTCCTTCTTTATAGTAATCTAATAAAAGTCCTAAATATGAATTGTTTGCTCTTGAATAATTAAATACATTTAAAAAGGCTGGTAAAGTAATAAATCCACTTAAAGCAATACCGGCTAAAAATCCGACAAAACCCTTTCCTAAACATATAAAGTTTTCATAAGCTTTTCTAGTTTTTATTGTTTGGAAAAATCTAAACATTGCATATAAAAAGCCACCTATACAAGTTGGAACTAAGAAATAAAAATTAGAAATTCCAATCAAAAATAATCCAACCATTAATACGAAAGGAGCTTTCTTATGTAATATTTTTTCAATACCTAATAAAACAAGTGGAAAGAATGCACAAACTCCTAAAAAGCCAACAAACCATTGATAAAATATCATCCACCCGCCAAAACCATAGCAAATTGCAAATAATCTGGCACTCGTTTCTTTTACTTTAAATTCTTTTAATAAAAGTCTGCAGAAAAGAGTTCCTAATATTAATTTAAGCATCGAAGAAATTAACATCATATGAGGTAAAAAACTTCGAGGCATAAATAAACAAATTAAAAAGAATGGATCAAAAATGTAATAAAAAGCATTATTTGTTACATTATCAGCTCCTAATACGGTACTCGAATCCCAGAAAGGAAATTCTCCAGTTTTAAAAAAGTGCCACCAATCATCATATCCATTAAAATAAAAAGATACGCCTTGAACAGTGTAATCTCCTGTACTAGAAGCAGTAAAACCATTTGTAAAAATAGTAGTTATATAAAATAAAAAAGCTAGACCAATCAAGAATAAAACATAGTAAAACATGTTTTTTCTATTTGAAAAGTAAGGTATAAGTTTTTCTTTTTTATACTTAGCCCATCTTTCTTTAAAAGATAATTTCTCTAATCTAACTTCCATAGTAAAATATTATACAATAAATAAGTATATTATAAAATAGAAAATTTCCTTATTATTTAATTTTTTTATTCAAAAAACTTTGCAATTCTTATATATTTTTAAATAAATGACGAAAAAGAACTAGGCATTTTTGTCTTGAAATCATAAATCTTATTATTTAAAGGATTTTTTAAAGTTACTTGATATGCATGTAGACCGAGTCTATTTATCGGATCACTTGGATCTCCATATTTATCATCTCCAACAATAAAATGATTAATATAACCAAGTTGAACTCTAATTTGATTTTTTCTGCCAGTCTCAATATTTATATCTAATAAAGAATAGTTTTTATTTTCTCTAATAACTTTATAATTTGTAATACATAATTGAGAATCTTTTTTATCTTTTGTTACATACATTAAGTTTTCTTTATTCATTCTTAAATAGTTAACTAATCTATCTTCTTTTTTCTCAAAAATACCCTCACAAATTGCAAAATATCCCCTTTTTGAGACGATATCATTCCATTTGTCTTGTAAAATATTTTTTAGTTTTTCATTTTTAGTAAAAATTAAAACTCCACTAGTTTCTTTATCAATTCTATGAACAACATAAATACGAGCCATTTTATCTTTGCTTCTAACATAATCCATGCAATATCTATAAGCTGTTTTACTTTTTTCTTTATCACTTGAAATACTTAATAATCCATAAGGCTTATTTATTACAAGAAAATCATCATCTTCATAAATTATTTCTAATTTAAAATTATCTTTTTTAATTTTTTCTTCTAAAGGATATTTTGAAACACATACAACATCACCTTTTAGTAAAGGATAATTAAATTGTTTAACTGGCGCTCCATTAACGCCAATACAATTATTTTTTAATATTGTTTTAATATTGTTTTTTGATTGACCTTTAATATTTTCAAATAAAAACTCTAGCAATTCTCCATTATTTTTTACATAATACTCTTTAATTGCTTTGTTTTTTATTCTATCTAATTTATTATAAGTTAAATTTTCTCTTTTCTTTGCATTTTTATTCATACTTCTTCTCTAAACATGATTTTATTAATCCATTAAATAATGGATGTGATCTTAATGGTCTTGACTTAAATTC
>JADIMN010000048.1 GCA_017694735.1 Candidatus Alectryobacillus merdavium | reverse complement strand
GTTATTACCTATTATAATAAAGAAAAATTTTCTTGTAATACATATATTTTAAAAATTAATGAAACGAATATTATTGTTGATCCAAACGATGATTCTAACAATATTTTAGATTTCTTAAAAAATAATAAACTTAAAGTTGATTACATATTAATTACACATGCTCATTTTGATCATATCAGAGGTTTATTTAATATTTATCAAAATTTTAAATGTAAAATAGTTGTTTCATATAAAGATTATAAATTTTTATTTGATGATTATGTAAATCTTTCATTATTTAACGATATAAAGCCATGTTCATTTGAAAAATCATTATTTAAAGAAGAAGATTTTATTTTGATTAATGGGGATGAGACAATAAAAATTTCAGATTTAACATGTGCTGTTTTAGATACGCCATTTCATACAACTGGTAGTGTATGTTATTACTTTGTAAATGAAAAAATATTATTTTCAGGAGACACAATATTTGCGCAAGGATATGGTAGAACTGACTTAATAAATGCAATTGATGATGTTTCCACAATTAAAAAATCTTTGAACAAAATATTAAAATTAGAAAAGAATATAAAAATATTTCCTGGACATGGCGAGGCATTCTTGATTAAAGACTGGAAATTTTAACTTTATTAAATAAATGATATGGAGTATAATATATAACGCAAATTAAGGGGGAAATAATATGGTTAACGTTACAGAATTAAGACCTGGTAATTATTTTGTTGAAGAAGGCAATTTATATCAAGTTTTAGATATTTTATTAAATAAAACAGCAATGAGAAAAATGGTTGCTAAATTAAAAGTAAAAAACATTAGAACTGGTGCAGTCACAGAAATATCAAGAAATAGTGGATATCCTATTGAAACTGTAAAGATTGATAAGAAAAAGATGCAATACTTATATGATTCTGGTGATTTTTTAGTTTTTATGAATCAAACTACTTATGAACAATTAGAATTACCAAAGGATAGATTAGAATGGGAATCTCATTTTTTAAGAGGCGATGAGGAAGTAGATGTCACTTCTTATGGAGATGAAGTATTAGGTGTTTTATTACCAGCTAAAGTTGTATTAAAAGTTGTTGAAACAGAACCAGCTGTTAGAGGAGATACCGTTAATAAAGCTATGAAAGAAGCTACACTTGAAACTGGTCTTAAAGTTAGAGTTCCATTATTTATTGAGCAAGGCGAAGAAGTCTATGTAAGAACAGATAATGGAAATTATGATGGGAGAGCTAATTAATGTTTTTAATGGAATTTGATGGCGCTTGGCTCGGTCTTGTAATTGCTGCATTAATAGTTGGATTAATTGCTGGTTTCTTTATTACAAGAGCAGTAATTAAAAAACAAATGGATAAAAATCCACCAATTAACGAGAACATGATAAGAGCAATGTATATGCAAATGGGACGTAAACCAAGTGAAGCTCAAATAAGAGCAGTAATGAATAGTGTTAAAAATCAAAATAAAAAATAAAAAGCAAAAAAATAAAACAAGGTTCAACCTTGTTTTATTTTTTTAATATGTTGCTTTCTCAGTTTTATTTTTTAAGTTAATTATATTTTGTTTGTGTCTAAATATTACAATTCCGCTCATTATAGTAACAATTATTGGATATGCCCAAGTCATTTGAAGCAGATCGCTATTTCCTAAGAAAAAGATATCTATTATTTCTCTTGATGGAGGATATCCTTCATAACAACCAAATAATATCCATGCAATTACGGTAGCACATATACAAACAAGTATTGAGCCAATACTAACAATTTTCTTAATAGATATTGTTGATACAAAAACAACAAAATTAATTACAAATTGTAGCCAACATGATGGTCCTAGAGTAGCCATATAAGTCGCTACGCCTTTTCCACCTTTAAATTTTAAAAAGACTGAATAGCAGTGGCCTAATACACATCCTAATGCGGTTATCCAAATGCTTAAAAATCTAACATCATCAATAAGTATTTCTTTAACAGGTGTAAAATTAATTATTGCAAATGTTATCCAAAATGGTGCTATTGCTTTAATCATATCAAGAGCGATGACACAAACACCTGTTTTCCATCCCCAAACTCTAATAGCATTTGTTCCTCCAGGATTTTTACTTCCTAGTTCACGAATGTCTTGTTTATAAAAAATTTTTCCAATTATTAGAGCATAAGGAATACCTGAAAATATATAACCACATAGTAATGTTATAATCGGTGCTATTATATTTAAGAAAAGAGTCATAGGATCTAAATTACCCATATTAATTATTTTATATTTTTTTACTTTTTAAAAAAAGTAAATTTTTGTTATAATTTTATTAGTGTGATTTTATATGAGTGAAGTAAATAAGAAAAAAATTTTAGATGACTATAACGAAGATAGTATTCAAGTATTAGAAGGTTTAGAAGGTGTTAGAGTACGTCCTGCAATGTATATTGGTACAACTGCTAGTCCAGGTTTGCATCATTTAGTTTGGGAAATTATTGATAATTCCGTTGATGAAGCCTTAAATGGATATGGGAATAAAATAAGTGTTGTTATTCATAAGGATGGTTCCATTACTGTTTCTGATGAAGGAAGAGGCATTCCATGTGGTATACACAAAAAAGAGAAGATTCCAACAATCCAGCTATTATTAACAACACTTCATTCTGGTGGAAAATTTAATGCTAATGCATATACTGCAAGTGGCGGTTTACACGGTGTTGGTAGCAGTGTAACTAATGCTTTGAGCGAATTTTTTGATGCTGTTGTATGTAGAGATGGAAAAATATACCACATTAGATTTGAAGATGGAGGAAGAAAATTAGTACAGCCATTAGAAATCATTGGAAATACTACTAAACATGGTACAACAATTACTTTTAAACCTGACAAAAGAATATTTCAAACTATTGATTTTAAATATGATGTAATTAAAAATCATATGCAGGAAAGTGCATTCTTGTTACAAAATGTTCACTTTTGTTTAAAAGATGAAAGAATTAACAATGAAGTAATTGATTTTTATTATAAGGATGGATTAAGCGAATATATTAGAATAATTAATCAAAATAAAAAGGCTATTTCAGAACCTGTTTATTTTGAGGATGTTTCAAATTTAATTAAAATTAAAATCGCACTTCAATATTGTAGTGATGATTATAATGAAACAATTCTTTCATATGTTAATAACGTCAGAACAAAAGAAGGCGGAACACATGAAAGTGGTTTTAAAATTGCACTTACAAAAGCAATTAATGAATATGCAGAAGAAAATAAGTTATTAAAATATAAACAAAGATTTGAATCTAGCGATGTTAGAGAAGGGTTAACTGTAATCATATCTTTAAATATTCCAGCTACAATAATTCAGTTTGAAGGACAAACTAAGACAAAACTTGGTACTTCTGAAGCTTTAAATGCTGTTTCTAATTTCTTTTATGATAAATTTAGTCACTATTTAAATGAGAATAAACAATTTGCTATTGATGTTATTGGAAAATGTCTACAATCTCAAAACGAAAGAATTCAAGCTAGAAAAGCAAAAGAAGAGGTTAGAACAAATAAAAAAACAAGAAATGAATTACCAATGTCAAATAAGCTTTGCCAAGCACAATCTAAAAATTACAAATTAAATGAATTATTTATTGTAGAAGGTGATAGTGCTGGTGGAAGCGCTAAAACTGCACGTGATCATATGTATCAAGCAATATTGCCATTAAGAGGAAAACCACTAAATGTCGACTCAATATCTACTGAAAGAATGCTAAAAAACGAAGAATTTTCTACTTTGATTGCAACTATCGGTGCTGGATTTGGTGCAAATTTCGATATTAGCAATTGTAAATATGGAAAAATTATCATTATGACCGATGCTGATACTGATGGAGCACATATTCAAACTTTATTATTAACTTTCTTTTACCATTATATGCGACCATTGATTAATGAAGGTATGATCTATGTGGCTGTTTCTCCTTTATATAGAGTTTTTAAAGGCGATACTAAAAATCCAACTAAAGAAGTATATTGTTGGAATAATGATGAACTAGAAAAGGGTAAAAAAGAAGTAGGACCGGGATATCATATTCAAAGATATAAAGGTCTTGGTGAAATGGATCCAATTCAATTAAGAAACACTACAATGAAAAAGGACACAAGACAATTAATCCGTGTTACTATAGATGATCCTTTACTTGTTGAGCAAAGAATTAGAATTTTAATGGGAAATGATTCAAACGAAAGAAGAAAATGGGTTGAAGAAAATATCGATTTCAACGAAGTCGATAATTTTAAAGATGAGGTAAGATAAAATGGCCAAAAAGAAAGTCCAAGAAGTAAAAGAAGTTATTGAAAATATTAATATTTCATCTTTAGACAACCTAATGGGAGATGATTATTCAATTTATGCAGAAGAAGTAATTAAAAATAGAGCTATTCCTGATGCAAGAGATGGTTTAAAACCAGTTCAAAGAAGAATCATTTATTCTATGTACGTTAATGGAAACACTGATGATAAACCAACTAGAAAATCAGCTCGTATTGTTGGTGATGTTATTGGTAAATTCCATCCTCATGGCGATTCATCTGCCTATGAGGCTTTGGTTAGAATGTCTCAACCATGGAAAACTAACATCCCTTTAATAAGTTTCCAAGGAAATAATGGTTCTATTGATGGTGACGGTCCTGCTGCTAATAGATACACTGAAGCTAGACTTAGCAAAATTTCAAATTTACTCGTTGAAAACATAGAAAAAAATACGGTTGATACAGTATTAAATTTTGATGATACGCTTTTAGAACCAGTTGTTTTACCTGCTAAATTTCCTAATTTATTTTTAAATGGGTCTGAAGGTATTGCAGTAGCATTAGCAACAGATATACCTCCACATAATTTAAAAGAAATATGTGATGCTGCAATTTATCGTATATCACACAAGACTTGTTCTATTGATGATTTACTTGAAATTGTTAAAGGACCTGATTTTCCTACTGGTGGAGTAATCTATAGTAGTGATTCTTTAAAAGAAATTTATAAAACCGGTAAAGGAAAAATCGAAGTTGCTTCTAAAGCTGATATTATCGAAGAAAACGGTACTAAACAAATCGTTATAACCGAAATTCCTTTTCGTGTTATTAAAAAAGATCTTGTTTATGCAATTGAAAGAATCAAACATTTTAAACAAATTTATGGAATAACAAATGTCATTGATGCCACAGAAATGAATGAATTAAAAATAATTGTTGAATTGGAAAAAGACGCTAAGGCTGATTTGATTTTAAATTATTTATTTAATAAAACAGATTTAAAAACATATTATACAGCTAATATGTATGCAATAGTTGAAGGTAGACCTCAATTATTAACTCTAGAATCATATTTAGATTGTTTTATTAAATTTCAAGAGGAGATTTATACCAAAGAGTGTAAATATGATTTAGAAAAAGCCAAAACTCGATTAAATGTTGTAAATGGCTTGATTAAAGCTATATCAATTTTAGATGAAGTTATTAAAACTATAAAGTCTAGTTTAAATAAGCAAGACGCAAAGAATAATTTAATTATTAAATATGACTTTAATGAAGAACAAGCTGAGGCTATAGTGATGCTTCAATTATATAGATTGAGTAATACTGACATTACTAAATTAGAAGAAGAGAGCACAGAATTAAATAAGACTATAAATAGCCTAACTTTAACTCTAGCAGATAAAAAGAGGATTGATAGGGGAATTATAGGAAATTTAAAGTCGATTATTAGTAATTTTTCAGTAGATAGAAGGACAAAAATAGTAGAAAAGAAAGAAGAAGTTGTAATTGATCAAAGAGATTTAATCATTCAAGAAGATGTTTATGTTTCCATAACAGAAGCCGGCTATATAAAAAGAAGTTCACTTAAATCGCAAAAATCTTCTTCTTCAATATTACCTGGCATAAGAGAAGGAGATAGATTAGTTTGTGCAGATATTTCTAATACAAAAGATTATATTTTAGGCTTCACTAATAAAGGAAATTATATACAAATAAGTGTTAATGATATTCTAGAGAATAAGTGGAAAGAAGAAGGAAAACATATTAATTATTTAATAAATTTACCTTTCGAGGAAAAAATCATTAAATGTATTTCTGTTGAAGAGTTTAATCCTAATGTTATGATCATTTCTATAACTAAAAAAGGACAAATTAAACGAACTAGATTATCAGAATTTTTTGCACAAAGAACATCTAAACCAATTCAAATGATGAAAATGATGAAAAATGATGAATTAGTCGATGTTTGCGTGTCAACTGGTAACGATAATTTACTCATTTTTACATCAGATGGGAATGTAACTTATTTTAATGAGAATGAATTAAACGTATTAGGAAACAAAACAAGCGGTGTAAAATCTATTAATAACCTAAAAGAAGCTAAAATTGTTTCTATGCTAAATTATAAGCCAGGAAATAGAAGCAAAATTCTTTTAATAACTGATAGAGGATACAAGAAAATAATTCTAAACGAAGATTTTGAGCTAACACCTAGACTTGGAAAAATATCAAAAGCATTTAAAATATTTAAATCTGATAAGCAATCTTTAATTTATACTAGAAAAATAGAAAAAGAAGAACCATTTACTATTTATATGAGAGATGATAGTAATTCTATTAAAGAAATATTAATTGAAGATTTTAAATTAGTAAGAACAGAATACGCAAGTTCTGATTCATCATTAAAATTTAATTATAATTCAGCCTATAATTTTGATATTTTCCATGTAACTAAAGATATTAAAATTGATAAAATAATTAAGGATGAAGAGAAAGAAGAAAATATTCCTGAAAGTAATTTCTCTCATGTTTCAATTTTTGAAGATTTTGATGACTAATTATGTTTAAAAGATTTATACCTGAATTTCATGCAAAAAGTATTTACGATATCAATATAAATTTTTATAAAAAACTATATATTTCTTTAATTATATCCGATCTAGACAATACTTTAGATGCTTTTAATGATGGAACTCCTAGTTTAAAAGCAATAGAATTAGTTAAAAATATAAGAAATAGTGGAATTGATTTTATAGTTATATCTAACAATACAAAGAAAAGAGTTAGTAAATATTGCGATGTTTTAAAAGTAAATTATATATCATCTGCACGGAAGCCTTTTTCTTATAAAATAAAAAAGCACATTAAAGAGTTAAATATAAACCCTGAAAATGTTATAATTATTGGAGACCAAACAGTAACAGATATTTGTGCTGGTAATGGTGCTAAAATTCATACTATTTTAACTGATAAATTAGTTGAAAACGATCAAATTACGACTAAATTTAATCGTATTTTTGATAAAAGAATACGAAAAAAATTGAAAAATAAAGGTTTGTTACGAGAATGGGAGGATTATCTTGATGGGAACAATTAAAAAGGTATTAAGATGTTATAAATGCGGAACTATTCTACAAGATAAAGATGAAAATTCACCAGGATACATTATTTCTGATGTTTTTAATAATCATAAAAGTGAAATTTTATTATGTAATTCTTGTTTTGAAAAAGTTATTTTTAATAGCACACCAAAAGTTAACGAAATTGATGATGATTTTTATTCCATACTCGACAGAGCAAAATTAAGTGAATCATTAGTAGTATTAGTTGTTGATTTATTTTCTTTCGAAGGTGCTCTTCCTGAAAGATTTGTTAAAACAATCGGCGAGACAAATGTTTTAGTCGTTGGAAATAAAAGAGACACCTTAAGCCCTAAAATACGTGATTTTGACTTAACTCAATACGTAGGACATAGATTAAGAGTAGCTGGCTTAAATATTAAAGAAGTAATTTTAGCAAGCAGCTTAAATGACTATAATATTGAAAACTTATACATAAAGATAAAAGAATTAAGAAATGGTAGAGATGTTTATTTAATCGGATTTCAACATAGTGGTAAAACCAGTATTGCAAACGCATTTTTAAAACACTTTACTAATAATACAAATCGTTTAATTACTGTAAGTGAATTCCCAGGAACTTCTTTAAGAGTAACTGAGATTCCATTAGACAAAACAGCTAATTTATATGATGTTCCAGGTATTAAAACACAAAACGAATTAACAGATTTATGCGATAAGTCTCTTGTTGATATGCTTTTACCAAAGAAATTAGTTACTCCAAAAAATACTACATTATCTCTTAATAGTGGTGTTGTATTTGGTGGACTTGCTAAAATCGATTTAATTAGCGGAAATAGAACATCCATTGATGTATATGTATCAAGCAAAATGGAGAGCAATGTAAGTGTTTTAAGAGGAAAAAATCTCGATGATTTATTCTATGCAGGCATCAAAAAAGGACTAAAACCAACCTTAAAAGGTTATGATGATTATACTAAGTTTGATATATATGATGTTTTTGTTGAAGAAGAAGGATATAGATCAATTGGCATTTTAGGACTTGGATGGATATCTTTTAAAGGAAATCATCAAACATTTAGAGTCACCGTTCCAAAAGGCGTTTATGTTTATTATACGAGGTCAAAAGTTCATGTTAGAAAATAAGGATATTGCAACTCTTAAACAAATCGCTAATTCTGGTAAAATCAATAAATATATTGTCGGAAAAAGTGGCATTGATGATAATGTAATAAAATTACTTGAAAACGCACTTTATAAAAATGAATTAATCAAGATAAGTATATTAAATACTTGTAGTATTCCAATGATTGAAATAGAGTTAACTCTTATAGATATTTTAAAGTGTGAAATAATATGTAAAATAGGACGATCTATAGTAATT
>JADIMN010000047.1 GCA_017694735.1 Candidatus Alectryobacillus merdavium | reverse complement strand
CGGAACTTCGAAGCCGGTATTACACGGAAGCCCTTAATTATCTGAATCATTTTTGGAAAGAGATCTTTGCTTACTTGCAGGACGGGGATTTACCGATAGACAACAATCTTGCCGAACGGACCATCCGCAAGTTGACCACCCAACGGAACAATTCGTATCATTACGGTAGTGATATCGGGGCGGAAATGGCAGTCACTTATCACAGTGTAATAAGTACGGTGAAACTTCACGGCAGTTCCGTTTGGAATTTCATCGGGACTTTTTTCAAAAAAATCTTTAACGGGTGCAGGGACTATGTGAATATGGTTCCGGCAAGAATCGCTTTGGCTGCAAGCCAGTGTTAATTTTCAAAACTAATTTTTAACATAACTCGATTTAGGGCACTGCTTAGTGACCTTTCAACGAGGGATGCCCTAAATTGAGTGCTTACAAGAAATAGGCTCTTTGTTAATATGATACCTAAAATCATTCATTATTGTTGGTTTGGAAAAAATCCACTTCCACCCTTAGCCATAAAATGCATAAATTCATGGAAAAAATATTTTCCTGATTATGAGATTAGAGAATGGAATGAAAATAATTTTGACGTAAATATTATCCCATATACAAAAGAAGCATATAATGTTAAAAAGTATGCTTTTGTTAGTGATTATGCACGCTTTTGGATTTTATATAACTATGGAGGACTTTATTTTGATACCGATGTTGAAGTTATTAAACCAATGGATGATATTATAGCAAATGGAGCTTTTATGGGATGCGAAAATGAAGTAAAAAAAAAGAATCATAAAACTTTATCTATAAACCCTGGTCTTGGGATTGGTGCTAAATCAGGTTTAAATATATATCAAGAAATTTTAAATTTATATGCGACATTGCATTTTATACGTAAAGACGGTTCTTACAATCAAAAAACAATAGTCTATTATACGACTGAAATATTGTGCAAATACGGATTGAAGCAAATAGATGAGGTGCAAAATTGTGCAGGTATTTTAATTTATCCTAAAGAATATTTTTCTCCTAAAAACTATAGAACAGGAGAATTAGCTATAACAAATAAATCTTATACAATTCATCATTATTCTGCTAGTTGGAAAAATGATATAGAACGTTATGCCGATCAAATGAAAAATAAATTATTGTTTATTCCTCCTAATGCGCGTATTTATATTGGTTTATTTATTGCAACAGTTAAATACAAAGGCTTTTTACAAGCCTTTCAAACTTTTATTCATAGCATGTTGAAACATATATCAATAATTTGAAATCTGGACAATTTAAATATAACTTACTAATTTCATGATAATATATTTATTAGTTGCTATATTGATGATTACAATAGGATATAATGTATATACTTCCAGATTTTCGACAAAAATCTCATTTCCACTTGTTTTTGGGATATTATCAATATTTTGGGGAGTGGCTTATATCTATGCACCTGATATTCCTGAATATATTTTATATTTCAAAAAACAGACATATAATTGGTTTGATACTGGCTTCAAATTACCGTCAAGTTCTTTTGAATTGGGCTTTAATATATTGAGCTGTATGGTAAAAAGTTTGACAGAACATTATTACATTTATCAATTTTTTCTTTTTTCTTCAGAGTTACTACTTGTAATGATTGGTTTGAAAAAAATTTTGAAAGATAAAATAGCTCTAATAATGATATGTGCAATGTTTTTTGTATTACCATCCAATTTATTAAGTGCACTTCGACAAGGTATAGCAATATCATTGTTTATTTTTGCAGTTCCATACATTTATGAACACAAATTTTTTAAATATTGCATTCTCATTATATTTGCATCCTTTTTTCATACATCTGCGATTTTTTTATTACTATTATATTGGTTGCCATTAGTTAAATATATAGTATCAGCTCCTAAAATCTTATTATTGTATTTCTTAATATTAAATGTTTGTTATTTCTTTAATATTACAATTTCAAATGCATTAGACTCAATATTACTTACGCTTTTTGATTTATATGAAAAATCCGCAATGTACGTTCGATACACTAATGTTGATTTAGAAGAAACAATCTCTAATTTTGGGATACTCAAAATATTAGAAATGGATTTCATTTATGTAGTTTTTATTCTTATTAATAAAGATAATTCTAAAACAATGCTGTTGTTAAAATCGATGTTTCTCATTTATTGTACTTTGAATATGCTATTAGGTGGAATACTAGCTCATCGTATAAGTTATTATTTTGTGATATTATATCATATATGTTTAATATATTCATTATGTATAATCGGACGGTATTTATTACGTGATGAGAGAAATGGATATTTGTTGTCTTGCTTTTATTTAATAGGCTTAAATTTATTCTATTTCCAAAATCCTTTTTCTGATGCGATGGAATATAAAAACATGTTTTTAGAGCATATTTTATATGGTATTTATTAAAAAATGAAATATGAAAATTTCAATAATTGTTCCAGTTTATAATGTTGAAAAATATATTAGGAAATGTCTTGATAGTATTATTCATCAAATTAATGTTCCTCAATCTTTTTTTGAAGTTGTAGTTGTTAATGACGGTTCTGTGGATAATAGTTTGACTATTATAGAAGAATTTAGGCAACATTATTCTAATATATCGGTTCTCACGCAATCAAATCAAGGGCTTAGCATAGCACGCAATAATGGGTTGTCTATTGCTAGGGGAGAATATATTTGGTTTATTGATTCAGATGATTGGATTGCAAGAAATTCTTTAGAAATACTTTTAAGATTAACAGACGAAAAGAAACCGGATGTAATTCATTTTCGTGCAGCAAATTCAATTTGTGATAAATTACAAATACGTACTAAAAAGTTTCTTGATATAGAACGTTCTTATACTGGAATAGAAATTATATGTCAAAATATATGGGACACTTGTGTTCCATTTTATATTTACAAGCGTGATTTTTTAGAAAAAAATCATTTATTCTTTTTTCCAAATATTTTTCACGAAGATAATGAATTCACTCCACGTATGCTTTATTATGCGCAAAAAGTTTATCTAATAAATGATGTACTATATAATGTTTCTCAAAATCCCCAATCGATAACACGTTCTATAAATTTAAAAAAATCTTTTGATTTAATTCTGATATCACAACTTTTATATAAGTTTGCTATGGAAAACATATCAGACAAAGTTGTTAAGCTTCGATTCTTCCAATTTATTGCATTGAATATAAATAATGCATTATATGGAACTCGATACATGAATTCATTGGTGGTAAAAAGATTTAATCAAGAATTACGACAAAACAAGGAATTGTTTTATTGTCTATCACACTCAAAAATATATAAATATACAATAGAAGGTTATCTATTCAAATTGATTCCTAATTATTCTTTTATTTATCAACTATTGAATCTTTTAAGATTTAGAAGATGTAAATAATTTCTACTTTTGAATTTTGACTATTGTTTTACAAGGTATTATTAAGATATGAAACTTGGTTTAATTTTTAACATAGCTCCTAAATATCGTGAGAATATATATCATTTGCTTGATAATGCATTTGATTGTTACTGGTATTTTGGTCAGAACAATACAGATATTAAAAGCATGAACTTAAAGCTATTGAAAAATGTGACAATTGGAGAAAATAGAAAAATTTATAAGTCTTATTATTGGCAACGTGGAGTTTTTCAATTTAAAAAACAAAAAGTGGTTGATGCTTATTTATTATTAGGTAATCCTTTTTGCTTGTCAATGTGGCTATTATTAATCCAACTTTCTTTATTTCATCCTTCAATACGTATATATATGTGGACGCATGGTTGGTATGGAAGAGAGACTTTCTTTAAAAAAAAAATAAAAAAAATTTTTTTTGAAATGACCGATGGGGTTTTTTTGTATGGCAATTATGCCAAGCAATTAATGGTTCAAGAAGGGTTTAATGCAAAGAAACTTTTTGTGGTACATAATTCATTAAATTATGAACAACAGCTATCATTGCGTAACTTAATGAAAACAGAAGATATATATTTAAAACATTTTGGTAATAAAAATCACACCCTCATATTTATAGGAAGATTAACAAGTGTAAAAAAAATAAATTTACTTATAGAAACAATCGCATTCCTAAAAAAACAAAAACAATATTTCAATTTAGTTATTGTAGGTGATGGTGCTGAAAAAGAAAATCTTCAGCAACTTGCTCTAAAAAAAGGACTCCTAAAAAATATTTGGTTTTATGGTGCATGTTACGATGAATCAATAAATGCACGCTTATTGTATAATGCAGATCTATGTGTTTCCCCAGGGAATGTTGGTTTAACAGCCATTCATTCTTTGATGTTTGGGACACCAGTAGTAACTCATAATTCATTTGAGAATCAGATGCCTGAATTTGAAGCTATTAAAGAAGGAAAAACAGGAGCTTTTTTTTTACAGAATGATATTTATTCAATGGCAAATGTTATTTCTAATTGGTTTAACATGAAAATAAGTCGAGAACAAATTCGACAAAATTGCTATACAGAAATAGATACACAATGGAATCCGAGATATCAAATGCGTCTTTTTTTAAAGGTTCTAAACTCATAAAATGAAAGTTTCATTATTAACATCATGTGCTTCAAGAAAAGCAGGTGGTCTATTTGCGACAATCCCTAATTTAAGTAAATCTTTAAATCAATTAGGAATTACAGTAAACGTAGTTTGTGTAGAAGATAAATATTTGGAAGATGATAAATATGTATATGAAAATATTCCATTGATTATTTATCATAAAAGTCGTTGGCCTTTGTTCGCGCAACTAGGGTATTCTAATGATATTAAGGATGCGATTAAAAATAGCATGTTTAATATAATTCATCAACAGGGTATTTGGTTGTATCATTCTTGTGTAGCCTTGAGATACAAACAAAAATATCCTAATACAATTAAAATAATAGAGCCTCATGGAATGCTTGATAAATGGGCAATTAAAAATTCAGCATGGAAGAAAAAAATAGCAGGATGGCTCTTTGAGTATAAAAATTTGCATACAGCTGATTGTATTCATGCTTTATGTGAAGAAGAATATAAAAGTATCCGATCAATTGGTTTGAGAAATCCGATAGCAATTATACCTAATGGTGTAGATTTACCTCAAAATCCACATTTTAATAGGGGGAATAAACAAAAGATATTACTTTATCTAGGTCGAATTCATCCTAAAAAAGGATTGAAAGAAATGATTTTAGGATTCGCACAGTTGAAGCAATCATCACCAGAATTGTTAAATAAATGGTGTGTTCGTATTGCTGGATGGGGGCAGAATAAGTATGTTCATAAATTACAAAATTTAATAAACAAGTATCGTCTTAATAATAATATAACTTTTATAGGTCCAGTATATGGAAGTGATAAAGACAAAGAATTATGTAATGCTAATGCTTTTATTCTTCCATCTTATAGTGAAGGATTACCAATATCAGTACTTGAAGCTTGGGCTTATCAACTTCCAGTAATTATGACAGATTTTTGTAATTTACCAGAGGGGTTTAATGTTAACGCAGCTGTTCGAATAAATCCAACCCCCCAAAGTATATGTGAAGGCTTAATGAATTTTTTTGTAAAAGATGATAACGATATAGAAGTAATGGGAAAAAATGGTTTTAAGTTAGTCTCAGAACAATTTACATGGCAACATATTGCTAAACAAACCTTAGAGTTATATTTGTATTTATTAGGGAATGGTGAAAAACCTAATTTTGTATATGAATAAAATGGAAATAGATTTGTCTTTATATCAGAACGTATTGGGTCGAAGGCACCAAGTTATTCGTTTACTTTGGACTATTGTATGGTATATATTAGCTCGTCCCTTGCCGCGAAGAGTTGGAAGTGGTTGGAAACGTTTTCTGCTGCGTTTGTTCGGAGCTAAGATAGATAAAACAGCAGTCGTTTATTCATCAGCTAAAATCTATTATCCTCCTAATTTAGAAATGTGTCAATATGCTTGTTTGGCTTCGGATGTCGATTGTTACAATGTTGATTTAGTTAAAATCGGAGCTAATACAACGATTTCTCAAGGAGCTTTTCTTTGTACGGCAGGTCATGATATTACAAATCCGTTAAATTCGCTTATTACAGCACCGATTGTAATAGAAGATCAAGCCTGGATAGGTGCGAAAGCATATATTGGAATGGGAGTTACTATAAAACAAGGTGCCGTTGTCGGAGCAACAGCTTCAGTTTATAAAAGTGTAGAACCGTGGACTGTCGTTGGTGGAAATCCTGCAAAATTCATTAAATACCGTAGTATAAAGAATTAATTAAGTATTTATGCAAGAAGTGATTTTTTGGACTTGGGATATTACTTCACACACAATTAGTGTGTTTGAAAAAATTAATAAAGTATTAAAAGTAAAAGTTGTTTTTACTAAATACGATACCCGAAGATTGGGATGTCTTCCATTAAAAGATTTAGAATTAGTGCATATTCAAAGCAAAAATGAGGTTGATGCAATTATAGCTCAAACGAGAGATGCTGTGCATATAAATAATGCATTGAAAGTTTTTAATGATGAAGGTATTCTGCTTTTAAATTATGCACTCCGAGAATTGCTCAAAAGAAAATATTTTTGCATTGCTTTATTCCAAGAACAATATTATTGGTGGGGTTGGAAAGGATGGTTGCGCCGCTTAAAATGGGGTTGGATTTTTAATTTTAGCTATGCTCGACGTCTTAAGGCGATAGGATGTACAGGTTGGACAGGCATAGAAGCGCATCGTAAAGCATTTGTCCCTAAGCATAAATTATTTGATTTTATATACAGTGTTCCAAGTATTGATTTTTATTTAAACAAACCGATTGTTTATCAGATTGATCCAGCTGAAGAAAAGGTAAGATTTGTATTTGTTGGTCAGTTAGTAAACCGAAAATCAATTATTGAATTGATAACTGTTTTTAATTCAATCAATAAGAATTACGAATTAAATATAATAGGGAATGGAGCTTTACATGATAGTATACTCTCTAAAATAGAAAAAAATGAGAAAATTCATTTATTGGGAAAATTAATGCCTGCAGATGTAAGAAATATATTATCAAAGTCAGATGTTTTGATTCTTCCTAGTAAGTCAGAAGGATGGGGATGCGTTGTTAATGAGGCATTAATGTCTGGGTGTAGAGTTATTGTATCGAGTGTTGTTGGTGCTCGGGCATTAGTAGATAGAGAGAGAACTAGAGGGGACATTTTTGTCAGTAAAGATTGGGATGATTTAAGAAGATGCATTATAAGGTCAATTCAAAGAGGTTCTCTTTCAAGTAAAGAACGACAAAATATAATTGCATGGGCAAAATGTATATCTCCTCAAAAAGAGGCTTCTTATTTTGAGGAAATCATAAACTATTATAATGGAATTATAAAGCAAAAACCAATTGCACCGTGGAGTTTTTGAATTATATGTTTTATTAAATGCTTATTATGCTGAACATTTCAGTTATCATCCTCACTTACAATGAAGAGTTGCACATTCGGCGGTGTATAGAGAATGTGTTATCCATAGCGAAGGATATTTTTATTGTTGATAGTTTTTCTACGGACAATACATTAGGTATTGCTAAGAAATATTCCAATGTGCATGTTCTGCAAAATAAGTGGGAAAATAATTATGCTAAGCAATTTAATTGGGGATTAGAACATGCGCCAATCCATACGCAATGGGTACTTCGTTTGGATGCGGATGAATATTTATTGCCGGAATTGATAGAGGAACTACAAGAGAAACTTCCTTCTTTGCCGGATGACGTATCAGGTATAATATTCAAACGTCGGCATATCTTTATGGATAAGTG
>JADIMN010000046.1 GCA_017694735.1 Candidatus Alectryobacillus merdavium | reverse complement strand
GGAAGCATCTGGGAAAGACGCATACGAGTAGCGAGTAAGGACTGATGGCCATCGCGTAATACTGTTTCAGTAATTTTTACTTTTGCCATAATAAAATAAACACTCCTTCATATATATGCAATTGGCATATTTTCTATAACAATATTATAAAAAATTCGAAGTCTAAATGATATATTTTAGGTTTTTTATATCAAGCTTCAAGGCTGATGCCCCAACCTTTGTATTAATATCCTCATGATTAAAACAGAGGTATTATGACATATTTCTCATAAGATTTTACTTATTATATATATCAAAAATGTGTCGTTTTAAACCGTTGCACATTCCTTAAACATTCTAATTACAGTATAGGTATTAATAAAACTATTGTCAATGACTTTATGTGATTTTTTTAACACATTTAATATAATAATAAATAAAATTTATAATTCTAAACCGATATATTTACTTATATATATACTATTCAAATTAATTTTGTTTAATTGCTTTATTAAGCCAAGCTGGAATATCTAATCCATACATCATAATAAAACAATACACCGTTATATACACATCTGTTAAACTATTATGAACTTCGCCGAAATTAGGACAACGACAATAATTTGCACAAGATTTCAAACTAGGCATATTATTATCATGACTATAAATACGTGAAAAAGATTTTTGTAAATCATATAGTATAGAATTTCTACCAACATATATATGGTCTTTTTGCATAAATCGCACATCATTTTCTATACCATAGCCCACAACCATATCCGCATGTTTAAAAATATTTTTAATATCGCGACGAAATGCACTCATCGTAAAACAATTTTCTACCATTTGTGGTGTTATATGATGAATACTTTCCGTATCTTTCCATGACTTACATCTTTTCGGTTTGATATATTCATTAAATAAAACACCTTTATATAAATCTATAATACTAAGCTGCAAAATTTCATCATATTTGGTATTTCCGCCAGTCATCTCCATATCAAAAAATATTACAGACGGCTCACGGTCTACAAAGGCAATACAATCTTGTCTAAAAACCAAATTGAACACATCCTATTTATAATCTTTTATTTTTCTCTTACAATATAATACTACAAATACGGTGAATTCTACAATCAAAATAATATTTCTAGTGCAATATTATTATAAATTTTTCATTAATATATATCAAATAATATTTTATGATATCATCGATAAAATAAACTAAACCATATAAAAATACAATAGCTAGATTAATTAATATTAAATCATATTCTTTAAATAATTTTATTTACCACGTATTTTATCAAACTAATTTATTTTTATCATTATTTAAAGATTTATTTATAAATTTCTATCAATTAATCTAGCTAAATCGTGCATTAATTTTTTATCATGGACAGACTTTATCTATCATTATATTTAAGACTTCAATATCAGTTGATTTCATACCTTCCTTACCAATATAACCTACAGCTCTAATGGTTTTTTCTAAATCATCTTTTACAATACCTTCGCCAGATTTAAAACCATCGCCTTTCATACTCATTGTATGCGCTAAAAGTGCTGCATCTAATGAAGATGAAATCTTAGCTGCGCAAGAAGGTTTTGCTCCGTCGCAGATTATACCGCAAGTATTTCCAAGTGTATTGATAATTGTAGATGCAATTTGGTTAAAATTGCCTCCGAGCATATACGTTATAGCTGCACCACAAGCATATGAAGCACTTACTGCACCACAAAAAGCAGACAAATTGCCAATATATTTTTTCTGATGAATAGCTAATAAATTACTCACAGCTAAAGCGCGATACATTTTTTCTTCTGGAATATTATAATACTGGGCATAAACTACAAGTGGAACGCAAGTTGTTATTCCCTGATTTCCGCTACCTGAATTGATTACTACAGGCAAGGAACAACCACTCATTCTCGCTTCTGAAGCAGCTGAAGCCATAGCTCTAGCTTTTATTGGTAAAATATCTTCACCATATAAAGCTAATAAATTGCGACCGACATTAGCTTCATATTTATTTTTAATACCTTCGCTAGCTATTGCCATATTACATTTTACTTGTCTTTCCAAAATCGGTTTTATATCATCTATATTTACAGTATTTGCAAATTCAATGATATCTTTTACATTTAATAAGGATTTATCTGCTGGAGCAGAATTTTCAACATGGGCAATTTTATTCACTTTATCGTAAATAACTGTATCATCTTTAACAATTTTAATTATATTCGTATGTGAATCAGAAATTACTACTTGCGCACTATGATTATCAAAATAAACAGTGATATCAATGTATAAATTATCCGTACCTGGTACTAAATCACAAGTGCAAATATCTTTTTGCAACAATTCACGCAAATACATTCTATCTTCATCAGTGACACTTTCTAATACTTCTAATTGCATATCAGCTTTACCACCGATGATACCTAATAATGCTGCTGTATCAATTCCTTTTAAACCACCTGAATTTGGCACAGTAACACCTTTTACGTTCTTTATTATATTTCCACTACATTTAACTACTACTTTTTGTGGAAACTCACCCAATACTTCTCTTGCTTTCGCTCCAGCATAAGCGATTGCAATTGGTTCTGTACAACCTAATGCAGGAACTAATTGCTCTTTTAAAATATTAATGTAATTTTCATAAATTTCCTGTTGCATAAAAATCGCTTCCTTTCACATATTTAACTACTAAAAGTATACCATACTACTAGAAAAAAAATAAGCCGAACAAATAAAAATATAAACAAACCATATCATTATGTACACTCTGAAAAGATTTTATTTAAGTCTATTACATAAAAAAAGCAATACTAAAAAGTATCACTTATTTTTTATAAATATTTTATTCTAAATCTGCATTCCAATCATAGATAATACCCGTTGCTGAGTCAATTTCAAATTCATATTTTATATTATTGAATGACAATTTACCTTCATAATAATCTCGTCCATTTGAAGATTTTTTCCAAATTTCAATTGTATCTATTGGCGCATTTAACACTTTTTCATGTACAATTTGTTTTGCTTCATCTATTGTGACAGGACTGCCACCTAATCTATCAAACCAATTCTCATCTACCTCATAATCAGCCCCAATAATACTCCCATCTTCTATGGCTATTTCATAATCATAATCACCATAATTTGTTTCAAATTCAATATCATAAATAGGAATGTTTCCATCTTCATCTTTTTCAATCTTAATATTATACGCATTATCCTGTGGCACACTTGCATCATCGAGAGCAATTAAAAAAGCCGTCTTATCATCAATATCTTTAAACTCAATGGTTTTTGTTGATTTTTTGTTCATGTCATTGGGTAATGAACTATTTTCTGATGTTACTTCTGATTGTCCACATCCAATAATGCCCAAGGATAAAACTACAAATATTCCAACCAAAAGCCATTTCATTTTTATACCTCCTATAAATAAAAATACAATTATTTTTAATCTATTTAATAAAATTATCTCTATGTATATTATAAACTTAAACACCATTCTATAAC
>JADIMN010000045.1 GCA_017694735.1 Candidatus Alectryobacillus merdavium | reverse complement strand
TTTTCTAATAGTGTTTGAGAGTATTTTTCAATTTTATTTTCTGGAATTTTATCAAATTTTTTAAATCCATAATCAAACCATTTAACATCTTTTTTAAATTCATTTTTATATTGTAAATATAATTCGTTTTTTCTAGAATATTTTTCTTTATCATCGGTATAAAGTTGATATTTTAAAATAGAATTAATTCTAGAATAATCAGTTACCTTTTCTTGTACTATTTTTAATGGCTCGACTTTTAATTCTAATTCCGATGCTAAATTAGAAATGTATGATCGATCTATAGTATTTAAAGAATAAGATATATCAACATTATTCAAAGAAATAAAATCTTTGCATATGATTTCATCAAGCTTATATTTCATATAAGATTGGTTTATATGAAGTTCTTTTTTTACTTCATCTAAAATAAAATCATTATCTTGAAAGTTCTTTGGATAAATTCCATCATAAAAATCTAAAATATAATGTTTTTTATTGTCAAAAGTTTTTTCATTAGTTACTAATATTCCCTTATCTCCAAATCTTTCAACAATAATTGTCGATGATAGATATTGCACAATATTCTTATAAATTAAATCAAAATCATTGCAGTTCACTATCGTTTCTTGCAAAAACTCATTTATATTAGGATTTTCTGTTAAAAAAGGACTATTTAAAAAGCTTATAAATGATTTATTTATATAACATTCATTGAGAATATTTCTAACTCCAAGAGTATCAATCAATCTTGTTCTTTTTTCATAAATAATAGGTAAATGATATGTTTTTGAAAAATATTTTAAATAAAACTCATATTTTTCATAATTACAATTAATAACAATATTTTTTTCAATATTACTGTTTTTATTTAAAACTCTTTGGGATTTAATCGTATCACATATACTATTAAAAACATAATCAAGTTGTTCAAAAACAGTTCTAAATTTAAGTACTTTTTTATCAAAATTATCGGCAAAACCTAAATATTTTATATTAATATGAGTATAGTTAACATTTAAATTATTTAATAAAATTTTAATTTCATCATCATAATCTAAATTGAGTAATAAAATCTCCTTATTTTTTAATAAATTAATATAGACTTCATAATTTTGTCTTAATATTAAGTTGTTTTCTATTAAGTAATCTTTAGCTTTTAAAAAATCAGAAAAATCATAACTTTTACTTGGCTTATATAAATCTATATATCTAATAAAAGATGAAAAGTAATTGTATTCATTTAATTTTTTATCTTTTAAATTAAGTTTATTAAAAAATTTAAAGAATATATCTTTATCATAAGAAAATGAAAACATTTTTTTAAATTTAGATGAAGATATGAATTTAAAATTTATTAAAGGATTATTTTTTCTAACTTTTAATAATAAACTTTCGTATGAACTATTAGCAATTATTAAATAAGTCTTTTTTATATCAAAATTCATTACTTTTCCTTTGCATAATTTATAGCAGTTTGAACTGCTTTTTTCCATCCTTTATAATACTCGTTAGCTTTCTTAGTATCCATTTTTGGTTGATAGCTTTCCTTAACAATATTTATCTTTTTAATTTCTTCAATATTATTAAAAAATCCAGATGATAAACCAGCTAAATAAGCAACACCAATAGAAGTCATTTCAAAGTTATTATCAATTTCAATTTTCATATTTAAAATATCACTTTGAAATTGCATTAAAAATTTATTATCAGTCGCACCTCCATCAGCCTTTAAAATATTGCTATTAATATTTGCTTCTTTTTTCATTGTCTCAAAGACATCTCTACATTGATATGCAATAGATTCCAAGCCAGCTCTTACAATATGATTATAATTTGTATTTTGGCTTAAATTAAAAATAGTACCTCTTACATCATCACACCAATAAGGTGTTCCAAGTCCAACAAACGCAGGAACAAAATAAACTCTATCATTATTAGAAATCTTATTAGCACATGTTTCTGATTCAGCTGCACTTTTTATTACTTTTAAATTATCTCTTAGCCACTTTACGACAGCTCCTCCAACATAAACGCTTCCCTCAAGAACATAACAATAATCATCTTTATATTTCCAGCCAATAGAAGTCAATAAACCAGACTTTGAAAAGACTGGAGTTTTACCGGTATTTAAAAGCATAAAGCAACCAGTACCGTATGTATTTTTAAAATCACCTTTATTAAAGCAAGTATGACCAAATAATGCAGCTTGTTGATCTCCCATCACGGCAGTAATTGGAATGTCTGTTTTAAAAAATGTCGCATTACCATAAAAATCACCTGAATCCACAACTTTTGGCAACATTTCTTCTTTAATTTTAAATAATTTTAAAAGTTCTTCATCATATTTAAAATCTAATATATTAAATAATAACGTTCTAGAAGCATTTGAAACATCTGTTTTAAAATATTTTTTATCAGTTAACTTATAGATTAGCCATGAATCAACTGTGCCTAAGTAAACTCTACTTAAATCATATTTCTTATTTTCCAAAATATCTAAAATAAATCTCATTTTAGTGGCACTGAAATAAGGATTTAAAACCAATCCAGTCTTTTTAAAAATAATATCTTTATATTTTGCATATTTATTACATATTTTTTGGCTTTGTCTAGATTGCCAAATAATGCAATTATATAAAGGCTCTCCAGTAAATTTATCAAAAGCAATAACACTTTCTCTTTGATTGGTTACTCCGATGCAGTCTATATCATCAAATGAAATATTTGCTTTAATTAAAACTTCATTTATACATTCAACAACAGAAATCCAAATCTTAACAGCATCAGCTTCAATCCATCCATTTTTAGGAGTTATAAGTTGTATTTCTCTCGATGATTTTTCAACAATTCGTCCATTTTTATCTACTAAAATGGCTCTTGAAGAAGTTGTTCCTTGATCGATACTTAAAATATATTTTCCACTCATAATTTAAACAAATCCTTTAAAAATAAACATGGACCATCTTCGTTATTACTACCACAAATTTTTAAATCATCATCATTATAATTTGCATGATTATTTTGTGTTAAAACTCCAACCTTACTAGCTAATAACATACCAAGATCATTTACATCATCTCCAAAAGAAATAGTTTTACTTAAATCTATTAAATTTAGTTGGTCTAATTTTTTTAATCCAGACAATTTAGATAAATTTTTATAAGTAATTCTGTAACAACCAGGTCTTGAATAAGGAGTTAATTCAAAGTCATACTTATTAACTTCTTTTAATAATAGCTTGTCTAATGTTTCATCATGATCAAAATAAACATCAATTTTATAAACTGGCTCATTTATATAATAAGAATAATCAACTTGCTTAAATGGTCCTCTAGTTAAAAATTTAAAATCACTATAAGAATTAATAAAAGTTTGAATAACAAATTTTATATTGTGCTTTTTAAAAAACTTTAACAAATCATTACAAAATACTGATGGCATTGAAGCATCAAATACTTTTTTATATTTACGATCTAAAATTAAAGAACCACCGGCTAATACTAAATAATCTGCAGGAAATTGTCTTAAAACATCTAAAGTTTCCCCATAACCTCTTGCAGTATTATAAATAATTACCTTTTTTTCTTTTCTTAATAAATTTAAAATGTCAATTGAATTTTGACTAATTTTTCGATCGTCATTTAACAATGTACGATCAAGATCAAAAACTATATAATTTAATTCCATACATAAATATTTTACTATAATAATTAATAATAATAAATTGTTCAGTTCAAAAATAAATAGCTCAATTTTCTTGAAAAAAGTCATCATTTCTTTTATAATTTTATACGCTTATATAATAAAAAAGGGCCTGTAGCTCAACTGGTAGAGCGCCTCCATGGCATGGAGGAGGTAGCGAGTTCGATCCTCGTCAGGTCCACCAAAAATTATAAATTATCCCGAAAAACATCTGCAAATTCGGGCTTTTTTTATTAAAAAAGCTCAATTTTATTTGAGCCTATTTATTTTCTTAACTTAACTTGAAGGTTATAAATATCTTTATATAAGTTAAACTTTAATTCGTATTTTTGATGTAATTCTAAATTTGGATAATACTCATCAACATCTTTAACTAAATCGTTACAAGCTTCTTGAACACTTGAATATCTTCCATCACCAACCATAGCAAGAATTATCGCACCTAATGTCCCTCCATCGCTTGTGTTAATTGTAGTAACTTTTATTCCAAACGTATCAGCAAGCATTTGTAACCACTTCTTATTCTTACTTCCTCCACCAATTACACGAGCTTTTTCAAAACTTAGTCCTAGAGATTTATAAACTTTATAAATATCGTATAGCGAAAAAGTAATACCTTCGACTACAGCTTTTGTCATTTCATCTCTTTTATAAAAAGAATTTAGATTTGCAAAATAACCTTTTGCATCTGGATCGTTTATTGGACTTCTTTCACCACATAAATATGGCAAGAAAACAATATCTGAAACGCTACTAAAATCAATCTTTGAGAATTCTCTATCATAGTTTCTTACTCTAAGAATATCTTTTAGCCACCAATTAAGACTAGCAGCACAAGATAATGTGCATCCCATTAACAAATACTTGCCATTTGCATGGTCAAAAGCATGAACTCTTCCATTTTTATCAAATTTATAAGAATCAATTGAAGTAAACACAACGCCACTAGTTCCAAGAGAAATAAATAAATCATTATTTTGGGTTGTATTTGTTCCAATGGCACCAACAGCTTGATCTCCACCTCCTACAACAACCTTACAATTTGGGTTTAATCCTGTAATAAGAGAAACTTGTTTACAAACATTACCAACACAATCATAACTTTCATGAATTTCTGGAAGTTGTTCTTCTTTTATTCCTAAAATCGATAACATTTTAGAAGAATATTTTTTACTTTCAACATTTAAAAACAATGTGCCAGCTAAATCAGATACATCACTAACAAAATTCTTTGTTAATCTATAAACCAAATAATCTTTTGGGAGCATGATTTTAGAAATCTTTTCAAAATTATCTGGTTCATTATTTTTAATCCATAGTACTTTTGGTGCAGTAAAACCACATAATGCAATATTACCAGTTTCATTAATCAATGTTTCTTTTCCAATAACATTATTTAAATAATCAACTTCACTAGTTGTTCTTGAATCATTCCATAAAATTGCAGGACGAATGACTTTATCATTTTTATCTAAAACTACTAAACCATGCATTTGTCCACAAAAAGAAATAGCATTAACTAGTGATAAGTCAATCTTTGTTCCTAATGATTTTAAAACTTTAATAAATGCATTATACCAGTCGTTTGGATTTTGTTCTGTCCAGTTTTTTTTAGGCGTTAGTAAAGGATATGAATGTGATTTAGCACAAACTATTTCTCCATTATAATTTGAAACACTAACTTTTATTGATGATGTTCCTAAGTCAACGCCTAAATAAAAACCTTCCATAATTAATTACCTTTAAACTTATTTTAAGTTAAACATTACTTCGTTAATTACGCTTTCTAAATATTCTTGTCTACCACTTTCAACATGAACATTCTTATTTTTCATAGCATAATCAGCAAGTTCTTTAAAATCAGTAGTACCTTCAACAATCTTCTTTCCAATACCACTTTCATATGATTTATATCTATTTTTTACAAATTCATCTAATCTGCCATCTTCAATTAATTTAACAGCAACTCTTAAACCTAATGCAAAGCTATCCATACCTGCAATATATGCAAGTAAGATATCTTCTAAAGTATTTGATTGTCTTCTTGTTTTAGCATCAAAGTTTAAACCACCATTTTTAAATCCACCAGCTCTTAAAACTTCAAGCATAGCTAAAGTTGTATCATAAACATTGGTTGGGAATTGATCTGTATCCCAGCCAAGAAGTGGATCGCCTTGGTTTGCATCAACGCTGCAGAATGCATCATTGACTCTAGCAGTACATAATTCATGTTCAAATGTATGTCCAGCAAGTGTAGCATGGTTTGCTTCAATATTTAATTTAAAATCACCCATTAAACCATATGTTCTAATAAAATTACAACAAGTAGCTGAATCAAAATCATATTGATGTTTTGTAGGTTCTTTTGGTTTTGGTTCAAGTAAGAAATCTCCATTAAAACCAATACTTCTACCATAATCTCTTGTCATTTGCATGAATTTACCAAGATTATCTAATTCCAGTTTCATATTGGTATTTAATAAGGTATCATATCCCTCTCTTCCACCCCATAAGACATAACAAGTTCCGCCAAGTCTTACATCAGCTTCTAAACATTTTTTAACCTTTAAAGCACTAAGTGCAAATACATCTGCATTTGGAGATGTTGCAGCACCAGCCATAAATTTCTTGTCACCAAAGTTATTTGCTGTTGACCATAATAATTTTTTATTATATTTCTTTTGTAATTTTTCAATATAATCAATCATATGATCAAAGTTTTTATAACTTTCTTCTAAATCATCTGTGAAAGGTGCGATATCGACATCATGGAAACAATAATATTCAATTTGTAATTTATCCATTAATTCAAAAGCAAAATCTGCTTTTTTCTCATAAATTTTAATTGGATCAGTTTCACCAAAATCTTTATTTTCAGTTGGACCACCAAACATATCAACACCACAATAATCAATTGTATGCCAATATGACATTGCAAATTTTAAGTGATCTTTCATTTTCTTTCCAAGAATTACTTCTTCAGGATTGTAATACTTGAAAGCAAATGGATTTTTTGAATCTTTACCTTCGTATTCGACTCTTTTAATTTCTTTATAAGTTTTCATAATTACATCATCTCCTTTTAAATAATTATTTATTTCCTTTTTGTTCGATAATTCTTTTAACTCTTTCTTCTAAATTC
>JADIMN010000044.1 GCA_017694735.1 Candidatus Alectryobacillus merdavium | reverse complement strand
TACATATATTCCTTCAAATTGATCTAAACATTTTTCAAAATGTTGTATAAATTGATTATTCACAATTCCACCAAGAGTAAAACCAACTAATTTATTATTTATATAGAATTTGAATCCTAAAAGATTAAATGTATCATATGCTTCAAAAATTTGTCTTAATGAATTTTTTTCGTTTTCTACATTTTTAAACGGTTCATTACTTGATACTTCCCATAGATCAACAAAGTTAAGAATTTCTTGTAAGTCGTTTTTTGTAATTTCAACGTTTCTAACATCGTAATTTTCTAAAAGCTTATGCAAATGTCTTCTTTTTTGGTTATAACGGTGCCCAACTAAAGTAGAAAGATGATCTGTTTCATATACGTAATCAATTGAATCAATATTAAGTTGAATAAAATACTCTTTAGAAATATATGGTTTATATTTTTCTAAATCTTCACTTGTTATATTAACAAATATTGCAGTTTTGCCGTGGTTTTTTGAATATTCATTTAGTATTTTAAGATCATCTATCGGATTATTTGATACTGGAAAATAAAAATAATCGAATTTTTCATTTTTATCTAATTCCATTTTAATAAACAATGAATTATTAAAAATACAGTATTCATATTTATATGTGTTATTATAAATTAAAAGTGTTTCGAAAAAATAATCTGCTAAAAGTGTATTTTTCTCTCTAAAAAATTCATTAATTGTATCTAAGCAATTAATGTTAAGTTCTTTAAATTTTATATCCATAAAAAATTTATTGCTTTTCTAGTATGGTATTGTTTTCTTGAAGATATTTAATAACACTTTTTCTTGTTATAATCCCAATAAAAACATTTGAATCATCAACAATTGGAACAAAGTTTTGATTTGTAATAATACTAAATAAATCACTAACTTTTGATGAAACATTTACAGCAAAATTGTCTCTATTTCTTTTAACTTCACTAAGTTTAATTTCTTCTAATTTTTTAATATCAAGAATATTATTTTCGATAATAAACCAAAGTAAATCACCCTCAGTTATAGTTCCAACATATTTACCAAATTTATCAATAATTGGAACAGATGTATATCTATGATATTTTATTTTTTCTAAAGCTTGTCTTATAGAAAAATCAGAAGTTAAGTAAGTTGTTTGAGATTTTGGTGTAATAAAAAATAAAACATTATCCATACATAATTATTTTACTTAAATTAATAGAAAAGACAAATGATAAGTACTTTTAATTATGATAAATAAATACTCTTTACAATTTTAAATAAAGTGAAAAAATATTATAATCATTGTTGTATGTTTTGGAGGAAATAAGTATGGATGTAATTTCATGGGATGAGTATTTTATGGGTATAGCACTATTAAGTGCTATGAGGAGCAAAGATCCAAATACAAAAGTTGGAGCTTGTATTGTTGATAATGATAATAAAGTTGTTTCTATTGGATATAATGGAATGCCAAGAAAAATTGATGAAAGTAAAATCTCATGGAATAAAGGAGAAGGACTTGACTCAAAATATTTATATGTATGTCATGCTGAATTTAATGCTATTTTAAATACAAGAAATGGTTCTTCTTTAAAAGGTTGTACTTTATATGTAACATTATTTCCTTGTAATGAATGTACAAAAGCAATTATTCAAACTGGCATTAAAGAAGTTGTTTATTTAGATAATAAGTACGAAGATCAAACTACTACTAAAGCAAGTAGATTAATGCTTGAGTTAGCTGGAGTAAAAATTAGACAATATAAAGGAAAATATAGTAAAGTAGAGTTAAAGTAATGCCTATTATTCAATTTAAGAATGTTTATTTAAGTTACGATGAAGGCGTTAATGTTTTAGATAACGTTTCTTTTAATATTGAAAAAGGAGACAAGATTGCTTTAATTGGTGAAAATGGTAGTGGAAAATCAACTATAGGAAAGCTTATTTTATCCTTATTAAAACCTAATAAGGGAGAAATTTTTATATTTGATAAAAATATCAATAATTTAAGTAAAAATGATAAACAAAAAATAGGAATGGTTTTTCAAAACCCTGATAATCAATTTATTGGAAATACTGTTGCTGATGATGTTGCTTTTGGTTTAGAAAATAGAAATATTCCAAGTAAAGAAATGGACAAAATAATTGATGAAAAATTAAAAGAAGTTGATATGTTAGAATGTAAAAATTATCAACCTTCTTATTTATCTGGTGGCCAAAAGCAAAGAGTTGCAATTGCTAGTAATATTGCTCTTGATTTATCTATAATTGTCTTTGATGAAGCTACAAGTATGCTTGACCCTAAAGGAATTTTAGAAGTTAATAAGATAATTAGTAGAATTAAAGAAAATAATAAAGATTTAACTATTATTTTAATAACTCATAATATGGAAGAAGTTTTAAGTTGTAATAAAGTGTTTGCTCTTAAAAATCATAGATTAGCTTATATTGGAACTCCAGATTTATTATTTAAAAACAAAACAATGTGTGAAAAAATTAATATAGTTCCACCTTTTAAATATAGCTTAGTTCATAAATTAAAAGATATTGGAGTAGATGTGAGTTTTTCCGATTCACTAGATATTATTAAGGAGAAAATAATAAGATGGGAATCGAAATAAGAAATTTATCTCATATTTATAATCCAAAGACAGAAATTGAAACAGTAGCATTAAATGATGTATCTTTTACTTTTAAAGATAGATTTTTTACTGCTATTGTTGGAGAGACTGGATCAGGTAAGACAACTTTAGTACAACATCTTAATGGTTTAATTTATCCAGATAAAGGGGAAGTTAAAATAGATGATTATGTATTAACTTCAAACAAAAGAAAGAATAAAAAAGTTTTATTAAAAATTAGAAAAGAAGTTGGTTTTTTATTTCAATTTTCTGAATATCAATTATTTGAAAGTGAAGTAATTAAGGATGTAATGTTTGCTCCACTTAATTTTAAATATAGTGAAGAAGAAGCAAGAAAACTAGCAATTGAAGCATTAAAAAAAGTTGGTCTAAATGAAGATATATACTGCAAAAACCCATTAGATTTAAGCGGTGGAGAGAAAAGAAGAGCTGCTTTAGCTGGTATTATTGCTGCTAAACCAAAATATTTAATATTAGATGAGCCAACAAGTGGTTTAGATCAAAAAGGTAAAGATGATTTATATAAATTGTTGCTTGAACTTTATAATGATGGAATAAATATTTTGATAGTTACTCATGATATGGATACAGTTTTAAAAATTTGTGACGATGTTATTTTAATGTCTAATGGATCTATAGTTAAGCATTGTGACACTTTAGAATTTTTCAAAGATAAACAAATTGAAAATTATGGTATTAAAATTCCAAAAATATTTGAGTTTTGCAATGAATTTGACAAAAATTTTAGTAATATTAGATGTTTAGATGATTTTATTAAGGAGCTTAAAAACCATGCAAAATGATTTTATTTTAGGTAATTATACTCCTTATAACACATTTATTCATAAAATAGATGCAAGATTAAAATTACTTTTTACTATTATTTTAATGACTGCAGTTTTTTTGTCATATGGTACTTATATAACAACTTTAATAGTAGATGGAATTTTATTAATATTTATTTTTGCATGCATTTTTATTTCAAGAATTAAAATTTTACAAGTTATTAAATCTTTAAAATATATTTGGATTACATTTATATTTGTTTTTATTTTAAATATTTTGTTGCCTAATAGTTCTTTTTCAACTGAGGCTTTTAATATAAATGGTTTTGTTATTTATTGGGAAGCAATTTTAAATGCTATTAGAATTTTATTTAGATTAATTATGATGATTTTATTAACTCTAATTTTAACTAGCACAACTAAATCAACAGACTTAAGTTATGCTTTTGAGTTTTATTTTTCACCATTAAAATTATTTAGATTTCCAGTAGAAATATTAGCAATGATCATTTCTTTAACTTTAAGATGTATACCACTTGTTTTAGAAGAAAGCTTAAGAATAAAAAAAGCTCAAGAATCAAGAGGCGCAAATTTTATATCTGGAAATATTTTTAAAAGAATTATTAATTTTGTTTCACTTTTAGTTCCATTATTACTTACATGTTTAGATCGAGCAGTTGATATGGCTCATGTAATGGAAGTTAGAGGTTATATACCAAATATGAAAAGAAGTCGATATCATCGATATTATTTTTCTTTATTAGATTTATTTTCTTTTATTGGTGTTATTGCTTTTAGTTGTTTCTTATTTTATCTTGCTTATATGCAATTTGATTTATTAGATACTTTGTTTAATTTTACTAATTCTATTACAGTGTTGAGGTAATTTATGAATTTATTATTAAATTTTAGCTATGATGGAACAAACTTTTATGGATATCAAAAACAACCTAATAAAAGAACCATTCAAGGAGAAATAGAAAAAGTATTAAGCGTTTTATTTCAAGAAGAAGTAAAGATTTATGCTAGTGGTAGAACTGATGCAAAAGTTCACGCAATAAATCAATATGCTAATTTTAAAATTGAACATTTAAAATTTGATACTAAAGATCTTTGCTATAGAATGAACAAATTACTTCCTAATGATATTGTTATTAAGAAAATTAGCATTGTAGATGATAATTTTCATGCTAGATTTAATGTAAAGTATAAAGTTTATGAAATGTTAATAAACTTTAAAGAAAAAAATCCTTTTTATAGAAATTATGTTGTTGACTCTTTTTCTAATGTTTCGATTAAAAAATGCAAAGAGATAGCAAAATATTTTATTGGGAAGAAAAATTTCATGAATTATTGTTCAAAAGAGGAAGATGAAAATAATTTTATTAGAACAATTAAAAAAATTAAAATATTTAAAAATAATGGGGTTTTGCACATGATTTTTGTTGGTGATGGCTTTATGACATATCAAATTAGAATGATTTCAGCAAATATTTTACTTTATGGACAAAATAAAATTAGTAAAGATGAAATTATAAAAAGACTCAATTTTGTCGATAAAAGAAATGTATCACCTTATTGTTTAAGCGCGGAGGGACTTTATTTAGTAAATGTAATTTACTAAATATTATTGTTATAATAAAGTTATGAAAATTTCTAAGTCTTTTTCAGTTGTATTAATATCTATACTATTATCTCTTAATATATTAAGTTTTAGCTTATTTTCTTTAAATTATGCAGAGAATAAAAATTTTTATGATTTCATTTTTGATTTTTCAAATAACTGTTATTTGTTTTTAGGATTTTTATTAGTATTAATTACTTTTATTTTAACTGTTATATATTTATTTTTTATTTTATTAAGCAAGAAGAAAAAAGCATTGAAAATTGTTTTATCTTCAATAAATACAATACTTTTCTTCTTTATATGTTTAATACTTTTTTTAAGTTATCCAATAACTGGAATTGATAATTTTTACTTACCTTATTTATATGCTTCAATTTATATATTATCAACAATTGTATCTGGATTTTTATTATATAAGGATGTAGAAAATGAAATCTAAATCCCTTAAAGCACTTAATAATTACAAATTTTATATAATTGCTGGTCCTCTTTTTAAAGTAATAGAAGTTATTTTTGAACTATGTATCCCTTTTATTGTTAAAGATATTATTAATTATGGAATTGAAAATAACGATACCTTTTTTATAATTACCAGATGCATTTTAATGATTTCTTTAGGTATTTTAGGATTTTGTTCTACTTTAATATGCCAATATTTAGCATCTATTGCCTCTCAAGGCTATGGAACTAAATTAAGAGATGAAATTTTTATTCAAAGTAATAAATTAGACTTATCTAGTATTAATAGATTTTCAAAAGGTTATATTCAAAT
>JADIMN010000043.1 GCA_017694735.1 Candidatus Alectryobacillus merdavium | reverse complement strand
AGGCTTGGATTTTTAAAATCCAGGCCTTTTTATTTCATTAATTATTGTGCCTGCTGAGTCGTCTGTGCTTCAGCATTAGTTTGTGGCTTCATTGTCATTAAACCAAAATCAATTAATTTAGTATCTTTATCGAACACAAATACCATTGCTACCATTTTTTCATTAGTAAAAGATGCTATATATGTCAATTTATCTTGCTGTCCATCTGGCTGAATTCTTTCAAAAGAAAAAAATCTTTCTTGATTTAAATTACCCATTTTAGATTTAACATCACTCTTTAATCTAGTAAAAGTTTTTTCGTCTAATTTAGCTTTTAATCCATCACTGAAATTAATAGAAACTTTATTATAATTAACATTATCACTAGTTAGAGCCGCAATGAATGCGTCAGCTACTTTCTGTTCTTTATTTAAATCTCCACCATCAGCAGCCATACAAATACTTGAAAATGCCATTACCATTACCACAGTTAAAAATAATACTAGCTTTTTCATAAAAAATCTCCTTATTTACTCCAAACGATATTCATAAGTTCAAAGTATTCATCTTGTACTTGCTTTATAAGATTATTTAATACGGCAATGATTAATTCTTCTTCATCATCATTTTTTCCCATGATGCAACTATCCAAAATCAAATCATTTTGCTGAGTTAAATAAAATTTATAAGATTTATACTTAGCATTTAATTTATTTAAATAAAATACTACTTTTTCTGGATTTTCTACACTAGAAATTAATTGCACTCTAATCATACGATAAATACTATCATCTAAAATTATCGCCATTGGAAGCTGTTGTCCTTTAATTACAATTCTAGAGCGGAACATTACTGTATTAAATTCATCATTAAATTCTTCAAAATTAAATCCAGTAATATTATTTTTTGTTAAATATTCTTGAAATTTTGCTGCTTTACTATTCATGATTTAATACTCCTTTTAATATATTACCTAAATAAAAAGAATATACCTTTTTTTATATTTTACATCTAATCATATTTTCTTTCAATAAAAAAATAAAATTAATCAAAAACACCAATTAAACTGGTGATTTGCTCAACTCTATAAGGATTTTTTTCTTGTGGTTGCATTTAAAAAATGCGCTAATCTGACAAACACCTTTTTTCATTTGATCTATCATTATGTCTTCTTATAATTGGTTTTTTATATATTCTTTTATCACTTTTTCATATTTTCCTAATGTATCTACATAATATTCTCTACACTCAAATGCGATGATATTGCCACTAACATATATATAATTTGTTCAACACTCTGCTTCTATTATTTCTATTTTTTCTTTCGCATAACTATCTTAATATCCCTCTTATACCTATTCTTATTTTTTTATAAATAATCTGTCTGTAATATTTTTGTACAAAAACAATATGATATTTGCACCTCCATTTACTATGTAATAAACTTTTTATATCAATTACTGACACGAACCTCCTATACTTTATATAGTTATCAGACCACTTATATTATAATACATAGGTTCTTTTCTTTTTAAGAATTTTCAAATAATTCTTAATTAGACTATAAGTTTTATTATACCTATTCAGCGACAAAAAAAGCTATCATACACATTTATATTGTATGATAGCTTATATATTAATACTTATCTTTTAAGTTTTTGAATTTCTTCTAATAAATAGTCATTTAATACGCGAATATACGTACCTTTCATACCAAGTGATTTAGATTCAATTACACCAGCAGATTCAAATTTACGCAATGCGTTGACTATTACAGAACGTGTAATACCTACGCGGTCTGCAATTTTAGAAGCTACTAATAGACCTTCAGTGCCATTTAATTCGCTTAAGATATTAACAGCAGCTTCGATTTCAGAATAAGAAAGTGTAGCAAGTGCAATCTGAACAGTAGCTTTTTTACGTGCTTCAACTTCCATTTTTTGAGAATTATCACGTAAAATTTCCATGCCAACAACTGTTGCACCATATTCAGCTAATAATAAATCATCATCGTTAAATTCTTCATTAAATTTAGCCAATACTAATGTAGCAATACGTTCACCTACACCGTAAATAGGTACGATTGTGACAACTTTTCCTTCAACTTCACAAATATCTTTTTCAGCACCAAAAACACAATGTTCTTGTTGTTTAATATTTGGAGATGTTGCATCCATTTTTAACAACCAATTAACATAATGTTTTGGGAATTCTCCCTGGCTTACGATTTTGTCAATCATAGTGTCACATTCAAAATCATCGAGGAATGCATAGCCGTAAATTTTACCTGTTTTACTTACAATATATACATTCGCTTCGATAACATTGCTAAGTACACGAGAGATGCTATCGTATTCTACAGCTTCTGCTTTTTGAAGTAATTTATTTATTTTTCTTGTTTTTTCGAGTAAAGACGCCATCTGTTATCCCCTTCCTGAGCAAGAGTTTTTCCCCTGCTAAACCATTTCCTTTATTTATTTTAACATATATATTCTTAATTTAAAAGAATAATTGTTATATTTTTTAGAATTTTGTACAATATTATTTAACAATTTTAATCCCCCACTAAAAGCGGGGGATTAAAGATATAGCTTATAAAATAAATTGACTTAAATCACGGTTTTTAATGATGCCACCAAGTTTTTCATTTACATAATTAGCATCAATCATTACATTTTTTTCTTCTAATTCTGGTGCATCGAAAGATAAATCTTCTAATAATTTTTCCATAATAGTATGCAATCTTCTTGCACCAATATTTTCTGTCTGTTCATTAACTTCACAAGCAACTTGCGCTAAACGTTCAATTGCATCTTCTGTAAAATCAATAGTTACACCTTCAGTTG
>JADIMN010000005.1 GCA_017694735.1 Candidatus Alectryobacillus merdavium | reverse complement strand
TATTAAAAAACGGACGAATTTGTGCTATTATGGTAGCTGACATTCGCAAAAATTGGAAATTCATTCCTTTAGGTCATTATGTAATAAATGAATTTTTAAAAGTTGGTTTTATTTTAAAAGATATTATCATTAAAGAACAACATAATTGTAAATCGCTAATAAAATGGTCTCAAAGAGAACATGAATGTTATTTAATAAAACATGAGTATATATTTATATTTCAAAAAGAAAGTAGATGATATGATTTTGACTGATAAAAATGTAGCACCATTTATAAAATGGGCTGGTGGAAAAAGACAATTATTGCCATATATTCAAGAGTTAATGCCTAAAACGTATGATAATTATTATGAGCCATTTATTGGCGGTGGTGCAGTTTTATTTAATTTAATGCCCCAAAAAGAAGTTATCATCAATGATATCAATAAAGCACTTGTTAATGTATATAGACAAATAAAATATCATCCCAATGAATTAATGCAGTATTTGACAAAAATAGATGCGGATATACCACTAGAGCATAAAGCATATTATTATGAACAAAGAGAAGAATTCAATGATAAAATGATGAAAGATGAGTACGATTTAGAACTTGCCGCGCTATTTATTTACTTAAATAAACATTGTTTTAACGGATTATACCGCGTAAATAGCAAAGGTTTATTTAATGTACCATTTAATAATAGCAATGCTAAATCATTTAACGCTGAAAATATCTTAGCTGTATCACATTTTTTACAGAAAGTCACCATATTAGAAGGCGATTTTGAACATGCTTGTCAAAATGCTAAAAAAGGTGATTTTATTTTTCTTGACAGTCCTTATGCTCCATTAAATGATACTTCTTTTGAATCTTATACTAAAGAAGGATTTGATATACCTAGCCATAAACGATTGGCTAAACTATTTGAAGAACTTAGTAGACGCGGTTGTTATTGTATGTTAACTAATCATAATACTGAATTTATAAATGACCTTTATCAAGATTATCATAAAAAAGTGATAACAGTACGCCGTTATATAAATTCTGATGCTAAAAACCGTAAAGGTGAAGAAATTATCATCACTAATTATTAAAAGTAAAAGGACAAGATTTATGCAAAAACGAGATTTTTTAAAATGGATAGACACAATGAAAGATTCCATAGCAACTTGGGATTATTATACTGATTTTGCAAAAGTATATGATAAAGTAGATAAAATAAAAACGGAATTATATATCTTAAATAGCTTAATAAAAAGTCAAAATATAGAAGCTGATTTTAAGAAATTATTAAAAGAATATCCTCAAATTTTAAAAGCCATTCCAATATTAATTGCTAAAAGAGAAACTAATATCATCATTAATGATGCTATACAAAAATACTACTATAATTTTAAGCGACAAAATTATTCTGATGATGATTATGTTTTGTTCATGCGAAAAACAGGCTTATTCGATTTGTTAACTAATCATTTGATATCCAATTTATACGATTACGTTTTAGGTGTAGAAGTTGGACTTGATACGAACGCTAGAAAAAATAGAACTGGTACAGCTATGGAAACTTTAGTTGAAAGTTATCTTATAAAAGCTGGTTTTGTGAAAGATAAAAATTACTTTAAACAATTGACTAAAAGTAAATTAGAAGAAAATTTCAAAGTGGATTTATCCAGTATAAAACTAAATGAAATCTTCAAAACAAATGGAAGTTCTTCTGAAAAACGCTTTGATTTTGTTGTCGTTTATGGCGAAAAATACTACATCATTGAAACTAATTTTTATTCTACAGGTGGTTCAAAATTAAATGAAGTAGCACGTAGTTATAAGGAATTGACTTTAGAATTTAAAAACTTATCTAATATAGAATTTATTTGGATTACAGATGGTAAAGGCTGGCATAGTGCAAAGCGAAATTTAAACGAAACATTTGATATCTTACCACATTTATACAATATAAACGACTTAGATAATAATGTATTAGAAAAAGTAATTCTAAAAAAAACATCAATATAATACCAAAAAGATAAATGATACTATATTGATGTTTCTCATTTGAAAAAGCGATGTATTAATTTGTATTTTAAATCTGTATATGGCGGAAATAACAATTTTAAATTTATTTTAGTTGTTTTGTTTATAATGCTTCTTTTATGCGAAAATGTTTCAAAGCTGTATTTGCCATGATAATTTCCCATTCCCGAAGCACCTATACCGCCAAACGGCAAATTTAAATTAGTTAGGTGATTTATTGTATCGTTGATGGATACCCCGCCAGAGGTTGTTTGATTTAAAATATACTTTATCTGTCTTTTATCTTGGCTGAAAATATATAAAGCAAGTGGTTTATCATGAGCATTGATATACTCTAAAGCTTCATCTATATTTTCATAAGTTAAAATAGGCAATATCGGACCAAATATCTCTTCTTGCATGGAAGATGCCATCGCATTTTTAAGTGAAAGCAGTGTCGGTTCAATAAACAATTTTTCTGCATTTGTTTTTCCACCAAAAACAATATACGCTTCATCTTGCTTTAATATGCGATTTAATCTATTAAAATGATTTAAGTTGATAATCCTGCCATAATCAGGATTATTTTCGATATCATTGCCATAAAATTTTTGTATAGCTAAAGTTAATTCTGTTATTAAATCTTGTTGTATAGATTTATCGACGAATAAATAATCTGGAGCGACACAAGTTTGACCGGCATTCATCAGTTTGCCCCAGATAATGCGCTGAGCACAGACTTCTAAATCAG
>JADIMN010000042.1 GCA_017694735.1 Candidatus Alectryobacillus merdavium | reverse complement strand
TAAATAAATTAATGGTTAAAAGCCTTTATTTTCCATGATAAAAAAATTTTTATAAAAAATGTCAAAAAGTCAAAAATAATTATTGACTTTTTGACTAATTCGAGTATAATAATACTTGTAAGAACGATAAGGGCTTACGAAGAGAGCTCTTAGATAAGTTCTTACAGATAAATTTTTAATAATAACAAATGCGAACTTAAAAATTTAATGAGTTCGTTTTTCTTAAAATCAAATTTGACTTTTTGACTTTAATGATTGTTATAAAATGGAGGTTTGCTTTATGTTTGGTTTAGTTCCATTTGCAAAAAATATTTCTAAAGACGATGATTTCAACAGTTTATTCAATATCTTTGATGAACCATTTTTCCATAATACATTGTTACCACTTTCAGCTACAAAATCTTTCAAAGTTGATGTTAAAGATTTAGGTTCTGCTTATGAACTCACCGCTGAACTTCCTGGTATTAAAAAAGAAAATATTTCCTTAAATTATGATAAAGGTTATTTGACTATAAAAACAGTTGTAGATAAAAAAGATGAAAAACCTGCCGAAGCTCAAGGCGAAGAAAAAGCAACTGATAAAAAACAACCTGAAAAATATTTACGCCGTGAACGTTATTATGGTGAAATGCAACGTAGCTTCTATATTGATGACATCAACGAAGCCAATATCAAAGCTGCTTACAAAGATGGTATCTTAACTGTTACATTGCCTAAAGTAACTGAAGAACAAACAGCTAAAACTATTACTGTTGATTAATTTTTATAAATTTACTTTGACTTTTTGATTTTTAAATCTGTTAAATATATTGGAGGTTTGCTCTATGTTTGGTTTAGTTCCATTCAATTTTAATAATCCTGCTAATAAAGAAGACAATAAAATTAATTCTATTTTCGATATTTTTGATGAACCATTTTTCCAGAATGCTTTTGCTCCAGTACAGAGCGCTAATTCCTTTAAAGTAGATGTTAAAGATTTAGGTTCTGCTTATGAACTGACTGCTGAACTTCCTGGCATCAAAAAAGAAAATATTTCCTTAAATTATGATAAAGATTATTTGACTATAAAAACTACTGTAGATAAAGAAGAAAAATCTGATGACACTGCAAAAGAAACACCTAAATATTTACGCCGTGAACGTTATTATGGCGAAATGCAACGTAGCTTCTATATCGGCGATATCGACAGCGACAATATCAAAGCTTCTTATAAAGATGGCGTTTTAACTGTTACATTGCCTAAAACTACAAAGAAAGAAACAGCAACTACTATCAATGTTGATTGATTTTTCTTGATACACAAATTAAAATTTATTTCTCGTTTTAAATATATTGGAGGTTTGCCTTATGTTTGGTTTAGTTCCTTTCATGTTTAATAATCCTATGAATAAAGAAGAAAATAAATTTCCATCTGTTTTTGATATGTTTAATGAACCATTTTTCCAGAATGCTTTTGCACCAATGCAGAATATGAACACATTTAAAGTTGATGTAAAAGATAATGGCGATAGTTATGAACTTACTGCCGAACTTCCTGGAACTAAAAAAGAAGATATCCAGCTTGATTATCAAAACGATTATTTGACTATCAAAGCTGTTATGAATAAAGAAACTGATAATAGTGATGAACAGCAAAATTATATTTGCAAAGAACGTTATTATGGCACAATGCAGAGAAGCTTTTATGTAGGTCAGATAGATAAAGCTAATGCTAAAGCTGAATATACTGACGGCGTTCTTAAAATTCTCTTACCAAAGACCACTATAACCTCCTCCAGTCAAATCACTATTGACTGATTGATAATATATAAAAAAACAGCCCGCTTATACTAGCCTAGTTGCCTGTATAAGCGGGCGTTTTTATTTTCATCAATTATAAATTCAAGCTATCTATCCATTTTTTTACAGAAGATACGCTTTCTCTACTGCTCATGCGTTTTCCATCTTTCCAAATCGCATTTGTAGAACAGGATTTTTCTAATACACTATTCGTATTTCCCATACCACTGCCACCAGAAGTTGCAAATGGAATTATTGTTTTACCTGCAAAATCATAACTTTCAAGGAAAGTCTGAATTATGCGCGGTGCAACGTACCACCAAATAGGAAAACCAATAAATACTGTATCGTATTGATTCATATTAGAAACCTTGCCCGAAATTTCTGGGCGTGCAGATGAATCATTCATTTCTTTTGTACTGCGACTTTGTCTATCATTCCAGTTTAAATCAGCAGATGTGTATTTTTCAGCTGGTTCAATTTCGTAAAGGTCGCCACCTGTTACCTCAGCAATAGTTTTAGCAAGTCTTGCTGTTTGTCCACTTGCGGAAAAATAAGCTACTAAAGCTTTCATATGATAATCACTCCTTGAAAATCAATTTACACTTATTTTATTCCTTTAAGCCGACTATAAGTCAATATTTTTTATTCATTTATTATACTTCTTTAAAAAAATCTTTTAATATCCTAGCAAATTCTTCAATATAAAAATTCGTATTCTCTTTACGCCAAAATGCACAATAATTTCTCCGTATCTATTTTCCATCTTGATACAGCGGAATTTTACTAAATAAATCCGATTTATCTTGTTTATCTCCTATTAATTCAATTGGCATAAATCCACGATTAGCAATTACCATAAGTTGCGCTTCTTCTAATGTCTTAGCAAAAATAAACTTCGTATTAAACCCAAGCGTATTCTGATAAAAATCTTGTTCATTATTTTCTTGTTGTCTTGATGCTACTAAAATACACGGTATAAATCTTAAATCTTCTAAAGTCACAAATTTTTTACTAGCTAAAACATTATTTTTAGCTATTTTTATATAGCAATTTCCATAAACTAAATGTAAATTTACATATTCATCGGAAAAAGCTCTTCGTTGGTCACTTAAAACTATATCCATTTCATTATGTCGCAAACCATAATATAAATCTTCATGATTACCACTTATAATTTGAATTACAATTTGTGGATATTTTTTATAAAAATCAGCAATTACTTTTTGTAACTTAATGCCATCATAAAAATTTAAATAACCTATTTTTAACTGCACCTTATTATTTTTACCAATATTATACGTTTCTTGCTTTATTTTCTCTGCTTTATTTAATAACTCCTTACCATGATGGTAAAAATATTCACCTGCATCAGTTAAATAAAATTTTCTATTTTCTCTTTGAAGAAGTTCAACACCAATATCATTTTCTAATGCCTTTATTTGTTGAGAAATTGCTGATTGAGAAATAAAACATTTTTCTGCCGCTTGAGTAAAACTATTACATTCTACCACTGTTACAAAATACTTAATCTGCCGTAAAAGCATTAAAACACCTCAATTTGCCATCTCTAAAAAATTTAATTTATTTCGAATAAGTTTTTCTTATTAATACTATCTATAATCAAAATTGTTTTTACTTAATTAC
>JADIMN010000041.1 GCA_017694735.1 Candidatus Alectryobacillus merdavium | reverse complement strand
AGAAAATTATTTTTTGAACAATTAGATAAATTACAAGTTAAATATTTAGATTTTTATTTAGTTCATGCAATGAATAAAGATCGATTTAATAAGTTAAAAGAACTAGATATTTATAATGAATTAAATAAATTAAGAGAAGAAGGATATATTAGATATATTGGATTTTCATTCCATGATGAATATGAAGTATTTGAACAAATTATTACATCTTATCCATGGGATTTTTGCCAAATCCAATATAATTATTTAGATAGAGATATTCAAGCTGGAGATAAAGGTGTTGCTTTAGCAGAAAAATTAAATATTCCAATAGTTATAATGGAACCACTTAAAGGTGGGAATTTATCTAGCTTTGCTCCAAATATAAATGAATTATTTTATAAATTAGATAAGAATAAATCTATTTCTAGTTATGCTTTTAGATTTTTATACTCTAAAAAAATAATTAAAGTTATATTATCTGGTATGTCGAGCTTAGATCAAGTAATAGACAATGTAAATACATTTTCTAATATCACTGAATTAAATGAACAAGAAAATGATTTATTAAATAAAGTTAGAGATATCGAACTTAAAAAGTTAAAAGTTCCATGTACTAATTGCAAATATTGTATGCCATGTCCATTTGGTGTAAATATTCCACTTAATTTTAAGATATATAATGACTACTTTAAATTTAATAATTTAGGTGTTTCAAAACAAGAATATTCTCATTTAAATGAGAGTGAAAAAAGCTTAAATTGTAAACATTGTAACGCGTGTTTAGCTAAATGTCCTCAACATTTAAACATTCCAGAATACTTAAAAGAAATAACAAGTTTTTACAATAAATAATTTATAAGTGCAATTTTATTAAGGAATTGCACTCTTTTTTTATTTTTGTCAATTTTTTATAAAATTTTTATTTATTTTAAATTTAAATATTATAAAATTATATAGTGGAAGCGCTTTCAAATTTGCTTCATTTTATGATACGTTTGCTACATAAATAAAAGTATAAAAAGCGATCTTATTTTATTATCAAAAAGGAGATGTTTTATGAAATCTAAGCGAATGCTTATTTGTTTGCTTGCATTGTTTGCAACTAGTATTTCATCATGTGGCGAAGGAGATACTAGTTCAACAAATTCTAATAATGATGATAATACATCATATATAGACACTACTTTAAATACAACTGATGATTCAACTACTGGTACTAGTATAGATGTCGGTGTAGATGAAGATAAGGATTATAGTGGAGTACCTGCCACAAATGTAACAATTCATTATCATGCTGATAATGGTAATTATACAAATATGCAATTCTATGTTTGGGGAGAAGGCACTGAGGGTGAAGCCTATAATCCAACTGGAAGTGATGATTTTGGAATTTACTTTACATTTAATCCAGCAGAATTGCTACCAAATGCAAATCAAGAATTTGGATTTTATTTCTTAATGAAAATTAAGGATACTTGGAATGGTAAATCTGCTGATACTGAAGTTGCTTATGATACATATAAACCTTATTGGGTAGATGGAGTTTCTACACTTGAAATTTGGTGTGTTCCTGGAAAAGCGGGAGCTGTTGATGTATTTACAAATCAAAAAGATGCTTTAGGTGATAAGTTAACCGTATTTAAAATTAATGATACTATGGATGAGATAACACTTGAAGCAAGTAACAGTATTAAAAGATTAAGAGTTTTCTGCTTTGATGCTTCTTATTATAAATTAAGTGAATCTGGTAGAAATATTAATTCTTCAAATTATGCATTTTATGATAAAAGATTTGAAGAAAGCGATGGAGTTAAATCTTTAAGTATTCCAATTGAAGATTTTAAATTTAATTGTGTTTATGAAGCATGGACAATCTTTTATAGTTCTCCAAATACAACAAAACGTACATCTGCTGAAACATATTCTTTATATGATAGTGAAGAATTTCAAGCAATTACTTATGATGGAGATGATTTAGGTGTTACATTTAACAAAGAAAAAACAACTACTACATTTAAAGTATGGGCTCCAAATAGTGCTTTAGTTAGACTTAATTTATATACAAAAGGAAATAGCTCTTCTTATGAAACTGATCTAAGCGCTGCCGAAATTGAAGAATATGATACACCATATAGAAGACCACTTATGGAAATTGATAAAAATGGTGTATGGTCATATACTTTTGATGGATATTTACATGGACAATACTACACATATACAGTTTCAAACTTTGAAGGAGAATATGAAGTAGTTGATCCATATGCAAAGTCAGCCGGATTAAACGGTCAAAGAGGAATGATTGTTGACTTTGATCATGAAGATACAAAAGTTGAAGAGTTTGAAGCTCTTCCACTTAAATGGGATCAAGATGAAGTATTTGATATTGAATCTTCTCTTGATTTAACAATATCTGAAAACCATATTAGAGATTTAACAATGGATGAATCTTGGTCTAGCAATGAAGAAGATAAAAAACTTGCTGGTACTTTCTTAGGATTTGCTAAATCTGGAACTACTTATACTGAAGGAGAAACAACAGTTAAAACAGGTTTTGATCACTTAGAAGAACTAGGAGTAAATGCAATTCAAATTCTTCCATTCTTTGATCAAGACAATGTAGAAATAAATTCTCCATATAACTGGGGATATAATCCACTTAATTACAATGTATTAGAAGGAAGTTATTCAACTAATCCAAGAGATGGTTTAGTTAGAATTAGAGAATTTAAACAACTTGTTGCAGCATATGCAAATAATGATAATCATACAAGAATTATTATGGATGTTGTTTATAACCACGTTTCAAGTGCTCCAAATTCAAACTTCCAAAGACTTGTTCCATATTATTATTTTAGAATGAGTGAAGATTTTATGTATATGGATGGAAGTGCATGTGGTAACGAATTTGCTAGTGAAACAAAGATGGGTTCAAAATTCATTGTTGATAGTGTTACTTTCTGGGCCGAAACATATAAAATTAAAGGATTTAGATTTGACTTAATGGGATTAATTTCTAAATTTACAATGCAAAAAGTTGCAGAAGCATTGTACGAAATTGATCCAGATATAGTTATTTATGGTGAAGCATGGACTGCAGATGGTTCTTGGAAACCAGAAGAAAATGCTGTTAGTGATGCTGTTTATCAAGATTTATATCCAGTAGAAGGAAAAAGCAACGGCGTTGGTGCATTTAATGATGCTGGAAGAGATGCATTAAAAGGTAATAATAATGCAGGTGGCGATTTTGAAGGTTATCCAGGTTGGGGATTTATTTCTCAAGGTGGAAGTGATTTAACTCAAGATAAAGTTGATAGAGTCACAGAAATGTTAAAGGGTGGAAATTATGGAAAAGGTGGAAATCCTAGACAAACTATAAATTATGCTTCATGCCACGATAATTACACATTATTTGATCAATTAAATTGGACATTAGCAAGTAGTACAAATAATACTCCAGAAGATGAACCAGATATTGAAACAGTTGCAAGAGCTAGTGTTGCTGTAAATGGTGCTATCTTAATGAGTAATGGTGTTGCATTTATTAATGGTGGAGAAGAAATCTTTAGAACTAAGATTGAAGATAATGAAAAACCTACTCAATATGAAGTTAATATGTTTGGTAAGAGAGTTACTCATAACTCATATACAAGTAGTGATTATACTAACTCTTATAAATATGATAGAAAAGTTCAATTATATGAATACTTTGAAATGTATAAAGAATTAATTGAAATTAGAAAACAATTAGAACCAGTATATTTTCCAGAAAACTATGATAATTCAGAATTAATTAGTGTTTGGGATAATACTGCTTCAAATCATTCAATTGCTTTATATAGAAAAGGTAAGGACGGTTCTGCTTATCATATGTTATTAAGTGGAAGAGCTGAAAATGTTTATATTAACTGCGCTGAAGCAACTCAAATATTTACCAATGGTAGTGATGCTGAGTATGTTTTAGGAGAAGATGGAAGCAATAGATACTTATTAAAAGAAATGTATAGTATTGCAATTATTAAAGCCTAGTCGAGGAAATTAAATGAAAAAAATATCAAGTTTATTATTATCAGTATTGTTGTTTTCTAGTTTAGTTGTTACTTCATGTGGTGATGATCCAAGTTCTTTATCATCAACTAGTCAAAATAGTAATACAACTAGTCAAACAACATCTATTGGTACTTCAAATATTACTTTAAATGAAACAACTTCTCATACAACTAGTATTGAAACAATTGATGATTATGATTCTTATATAGATCAATTTAGTGAAGAAAATCATTTATATATTCATTATTATAGAGAAGGTTTTTCTTTTGAAGATTACAACAATTATGGCATTTGGTTATGGCCTAGAAGTCAATCTGGTGTATTATTTGCTAATCAAGATGCTAGTGGAATTGTAAGTAGATATCCAGGATGGGTTTCAAGTATTGGAAGTTCATCTTCTCCAGTTGATCAAGCTGGTGTAATGCTTGATATAGATTTAACAAAAGACTACATTACTGGAAAAAGTACAACTATTAGTGTTAATTTCTTAAATGAAAAAAGATTAGGATTTTTAGTTGTTGAACTTGATAGTATGGGTGGAGGTAGTCACTGGGTTAGTGATGGAGGAGCTGATACTTATATAGATATAGATGAAAATGCTATTAGAGATAATGGTTCAATTCATTTATTTATTAAGTCTGGCAATGTTTCTAATCCAACATTTTATTATGATGAAACAACTTATACTAATCCAATTGTTAGTGATACAACTGGTAAGTATGAAAGTGAAAGTGACTTAAATAGTTCTAGTGATCCAAATATTTATAATCCTTCAACATCGAGTTATTTTAAAGAAAGTGGAAAAATTGGTTATCATATTTTTGTTCCAACTTTCTGTGATTCAAATGATGATGGATGGGGTGATTTAAGAGGAATCATCAACAAAATGGATTATTTAGTTGATGATTTACATGTAGATACTTTATGGTTATCTCCTTTCTTAAAATCAAATTCATATCATGGTTATGATACTGTTGATTATTATCAAGTTGATGATAGATTTGGTACTTTTGAAGATTTATTAGAATTAATTCATTTATGCCATGAAAATGGTGTAAAAATCATGATGGATTTAGTTATTAACCATGCTTCAACTAGTAGTGAGTGGTTTAAAAAAGCACAAAGAGGAGAAACTGGAGTTGATAGTGAAGGTAATGAATTTAACTATCGTAATTTATTCCATTTTAAATATAAAGGTAGTAGAACTCATTACTATGAAAATCAAAACGGAAATTATGTAAAAGTTGAAGTTAATGTTGAAGATAGTCAAGATTGGGTTAGAGATGGTGAAAGTAATTATTACTACTATGCTAAATTTGGTAGTGATATGCCTGAATTTAATTATGATTATCAAGCAACAAGAGATTTTATTGTTGAAATGGCTAAGTTTTATTTAGGTCTTGGAATAGATGGATTTAGAATGGATGCTATTAAACATATTTATATGGAAAATGAGACTGAAAACTCTAGTAGTGATGTCATAAATTATGATACTGGTAATAGATCTTATTGGGATGAGCAAAAAGAAGAATTTGTAACTGAAAGTTATGATTATTCAACAAATAGCACTAAAAATATAATTTTCTGGAAAGAATTTAGTGCTAAATTAAAAGCTTCTTATCCAAATTGCTTTATCACTGGAGAAAATCTAGATGGATGGGATGAAAGAGTTGCTCCATATTATGAGTCAATGGATAGCCAACTAGATTTTTGTAATTATTATGATATTCAAAATTATTTATATGCAAATACTGGTTATACTGCAAGTATGTTAGCAAACCAAGTAAATGATAAAAATGCTGTATTTAAAGAGTATAGAAGTGATTTTATTAATACTGCATTTACTTCAAATCACGATTTATTAAGAGCTATTAATCATATAAATGCTAATAAAGAAGGTGAAACTGGAGTTGAAGAAAATGTTGTAATAAATGGTTCTGCTCAACAATTAAATAGAGCAAAGATTTATGCAGCTATTACATTACTACAAACTGGAATAAGCTTTATTTATTATGGTGATGAACTTGGTATGTCATCTAATACTACAGAAAATGAATTAGATCATGAAAATCATATTGATAGATATTATAGACAATCATTTAAATGGGATAATGAGAGTGAAAGACCTCTAATAAATATTGGAGAGGTTGATAATTCTTATGATTCTTATAATGAAAAACTAGATACTTTAAGTCAACAACAAGAAGATCCAAATAGTGTATGGAGCTTTTATCAAGATATATGTGAAATTAAAGCAAGAGATGATTTCCCAGCTGATGGAAATATGACTGCTTACTCATATGACTTAAATGCTGATACATTCTATTATGTAATTGAACCAAGTAATTCTAGTCAATCTAGATATAGAGTTTGGATAAATAGTGGTGGAAGAAGCGGAAATAGTGGTGATGTTTCTTATTCATTAGAAAGCGGAGAAGAAGTTATCTATAAATATAATGCTACTGATTCTAGTATTTCATCTTATGGTATTGTTGTTGCTGTTATGTAAATAAATAATAGTCTTTCAAGGAGTATTTAAATGAAAAATAAAAAGTATTTATTTGCTTTAGTTCCATTTTTATCAATATTAGTAACATCTTGTTCTATTACTGATGTAAGTGGATCTAGCAAAGCAGAAAATAATATAGAACAAAATATTGATAATGATAAATTAAAAGGACTTTTAAATGAAGGAGAAGTTATTTTAAACTTAACTCCAAATGGTTTATATAATGGAAGTAAAGGTCAACTCCTAGAGGATTATTTTGTTGAGAATGGAGTTATTTTTAAAGGAGATGTTGGTGATAATCTTCCAACTAACAAAGAAGTTACAAGTAGTGTTTTAAATAATGTTTTAAGTTCTTGGGTTTATTTAGATGATTCTGGAGAACTTAATTTTACAACAACTATTGTTGAAGATATTTATATGTATCATGCTTATTGGAAATATACAGGTGATTATAATGAAACAACAAGTCAAACTACTTCATCTATTTTAGATACAACTAGTGAAGAAAGTAGTGATACTACTTCAAGTAGCGATTCTTCTTTAGATAGTTCAACAACAATAGAAGATGAAAATATTGTTACCTTATACTTCATAGATAAAGAATGGTGGCAAGCTGGTGCAGCTCCATCTTCTTCAATTCATTATTGGGGAGAAGAAGGAGGCAGTGAATGGCCTGGAATGAGAATGGAATGGGTTGATTATGATGAAATAGCTAAAACAAATTTATGGAAATTTGATTTAGATGTTTCTAAATATCCAAACTTTATGTTTGTAAGAACTCATAGTCAATATCAATTACCAGATATGCCAGAAGGTGAAAATGCTGACTGGGGAGCAAAAACAATTAATCTTACTTATGAAGAGGGAATTAATTGTTATACATTAAGTGACAATCAAGTATGGGGAGATCCTGGTGCAGAAGTAATTAAAAGTTACTTAGATATTTAATTAGATTTTAAATTTTTGCTTAAAAAACAAAATTTTGAAATATATAAAAATTTCTTGAAAGGAGAAAAATATTGATGAAAAACAAGAAATTAGCGCTACTATCCTTGGGATTAGTAGCTGCAGTTGCAGGTGTTGCAACTTCATCAGCTTTCTTATATGAGGAAGCAGTAAAACAACAAACTGGTGTTTTAGACCAAGGTATCATTTTAGATTTTGATGATGAAAATTCTGATGTTACAAGTATTGATAGTTTAACAGTCGGAAGCTATGCTTATAGAAAAGTAACTGTTAAAGCTCCAGTAAAATCAGAAGGATTAACAGGAAATGTAAATGTTAACTTTAATCTTGTACAAGATGATCATATTAAAGTTGAAATCTTAAAGGGACAAGAGTGGACCGCTGTAACAGATGAAACTGATGCTACTGGTACACTTGACAATGAAACTGCAGATTGGACAGATACTATTGTATTAGATACTTTTACTACTGATGTTTTTTATTCATTAAGAGTAAGTGCTGAATTAACTGGTGATGGTGAAACAAGTACATCATCAAATAGTAATGGTACAATTACTATTTCTTTAGAATATGCAGCATAAGGAGATAAGATAATATGAAAAAGAGAAATTTAGTTATTGGTTTAGCTGCTTTTGGTGTAGTCGCAGCTATTGGCTCCTCAGCTGCTTTATATTCACTTATTGATGATCCATATACAATTGATATTGGTGTAAGAACTGATAGTGATATTAAATATGCTATTAGTGAAGTTACAACTGATGAGAATAATCTTAATCCAAATCAAGCAAAGCATTATGACTTTAATATTCAAGGTGTAAAACAAAGTGGTACAACCTTTACTCAACCATATGTTTTAGGCCATTTAGAAATTAAATTAACAGTTGATATTGGTGTTGCTGAAGATTCTCTAGCTTTAGCAAATGCTTTAAATGTTACTGCTGCAATCGGATATAAAGATGGAACATATTGGGACACCCAAGGAAGTTTAGCTTTTGGTGAAGCAGCCGCTGGAACAGGTACAGAAGCTACTATTACTGGTTCAATTAATGCTTATATGTATGTTTCTGAGACAGAAAACTTCGAAGGCGTTGTTTACGATGGTGATTACAATGATGTTGATTTAGATATTGCTTTTGATCCTGAATCAGGAATTACAGACAATGATTTTGTCACAAAATATGCTGAATCTACATACACCATTGATATAACACTTAATGATAATACAGAAGGCTATGTAAAGTCATATATCATTAGTGGCCTTAGTGGATGGGCTGAAATTGATGAATATGAAATGGTTGCTAATATAGAAGCCCCTTATAGCTATGAGTGGTGGTGGTCCGGAACATTACCTGAGGGTACTGAATATAAATGTAAAAATGGTAGCACTTATTCTGGACCATCTGGCGGTAATAAAGTCGCTGGTGCTGGCATAACCGCAATTTATTGGAATGGAAGTTCAGAAACTGAACCAGAAGAAAGAACTTTATAAAATTTATAATTGATATAAGGGAGATTTTCTCCCTTATATCGCTAGATATTTATGGAAAAAACAAAATCAAAAAAGAATACTTTTTTAATAGTTTTAAAATGGATTGTTTATGTCTTAATAATCCTTTTAATCGTTATTTCGTTATGGTTAATGATTGATAGAATTAGTGGATATAATTTTAGTTTTTTTGGATTGAGAAGTAGTGTTATATCTAGTGATTCTATGTCTGAAGTAAATGTAAGACATGAATATAAAGATTATTTATTAGATAATGAAGAAAGATTATATAAAAATGATCTTATATTTACATATGATGCTAAAAGCATTGAAGATTTAGAAGTATTTGATATTGTTACTTATCTAAATTCAGATAATACATTGATATGTCATAGAATAGTACAAATTGATGTAGATGCAAATAAAATTTGGACTCAAGGTGATGCTAATAATGCTAGAGATGGTGTTATTGAATTTGAAGATATTAAAGGTGTATATATAGGTAAAATCTCTGGCATAGGAGCAGCTAGTTTATATTTACAATCTCCTTATGGACTATTTGGTATTAGTATTGCATTCTTATTTATCTTTGGAGCAGCTATCATATTAGAAATTGATAAAAATAAAAAAGAAGCACAAAAAGAAAATGTAAATGATATTGAAGAAAATAATGAGACTCAAGAAGATGCTTCTATAAATAATAATGAAGAACAAAGTAGTGTTCCATCTGATAACAATAAAGAGGTGAATAACAATGAAAAGTAAAAAGTATTCTTTATTTATAATGTTATCTTTATTAGGAGTAACTTTGTTTACGATTCCTTTTTCTTTTTCTACATATGTTAATGTTCCTTCAGACATTGAAATAGATATTAATGTTAGTAGTGAAGAACAACATATTTATAGAATTTATTTTCAAGATGCAGCATGGTGGAAGAGTGACTATGCTTCGACTGCTATTCATATGTGGAATTCAACAACTGGTGCTGAAACGGATTTTCCTGGAATAAAAATGAATTTGTTAGAATATAATTCAGCCGAAGATTACAATATATGGTACTATGATTTTGATACCAGCATTTATGATTCTTTCTTATTTATCAGAGTAGACGGAAACTATGCAAATGATGGCAATGATGCTGCAGATTGGAACGCTAGAACCTCGGATATAACTTTTGATAAAGATATTAATTATTACATTATTGGTTCTAAATGTTGGTTTGATGGATTATATCCTGCTTCATATACTGCTACAACTTATCCAAACAATTAAAATAATTAATTAAAATTGACTATATTTTTTGCTCACTAATTTTTGATTATATATTAAAAAAATAAAGAATTGCAAGATATTTTTTTAATATTTGCATATTTTAAAATTTTAACTGACAACAAAAATTATAAAATAATATAATAGGAACTTAATTAGGAGGTTATCTAATGAAAAATAGAAAATTCTTATTATTTTTATCATTACCTTTATTACTTACTTCGTGTAGTGATCCAGGTACAACTAGTCAAAATTCTTCAACAAGTAGTTCAGATACCTCAGTTACTGAATCTACAAGTTTAGATACTACTTTAGATACGACAACAAGTGTCGATGTTGACCATACATTAACTCCAGAATTATTTACTCAAAAAGCTGAAGAATTAGTAAACGCTACTTCTTTAACTTTAGTTAATACAACATCTGGTAGTCCATTAGAAACATATATAAATGAAGATTATATTTTATATGATGATAATACCGGTTATATTATGCTTCCTTATGCTGGTTCTAGTATTATTGTTAAAGAATATTTATACAATTTTAAATTAGTTGATAATGAAATTGAATTAGGTAGTATTTTAACTGAAATGGATATGAATACTGGAGCAATAGTTGGTGCCGATGATACATCTATTTATAATCCATTTTTAAATCTTGCTTGGTATTTTGAATTTGATTTAGAAATAGATGATCTTAATCAACAAGAAGATGGTAGTTTACTTACTAGTAATGCTGATATATTACTTACATTAGCTAGAATTGTTGGATTAGATGAATCAATAATTTGGGAAGGAACATATAATTTATCAGCAAAACTATATTTAGATGATTCTAATTATTTATCATTTGCTCTTCTTGATAGTGATGGAGAAGTATTTGAAAATCATGCTGGTTCAGTAAAAGATGTAAATTCAACTAGTGTTGAATTATTAGATACTTATAAAGAAAACTTTAAACTTCCAAGTGAAAAATTACCAGAATCTGCATTAGAAGATTTACTTGATGACACTTTTTCAACAGTATTAACACTAAATTCTGTTTCTTCTGCTGGAAGTGTAGAAGAAAAAATTAGTTTTGATAAAGAACCTACACAATGTTATTTATATAGTGATAATCCAGCATCAAGTATTGCAAGTACATTATATAAAACTTTAGATAATGGAAATATTGGTGTTCCATATATTACATATAATAATGAATACGGTGAAGAAGATTTAGGTTTTCCATATTCATTAGTTGTACCATCACTTAGTTCTAGTTTTAACTTTGCTTCATATAGAAAAGTTGATGATACCACTTATAAATATTGGGATTTTGTAAATCCATTTAATGGTTTATCTTTAATTACTATTAATGTTGCATTAGAAGAAGTAAATTTAAAACTTGATAGTAATGGTAAATTTGATTATATCGAAGGTAAAAGTGTAACTAATTATTATGAAGATGGTAGTTACGATTATCTTGAATTTAAATTAGAAGTTGTTGATGATAAGAAAGTACCTGAAGTAAAACCTTATGAAGAAAATGAAGATACTGAAACAATTACTCAAATATTTGAAAGCTTTAAAAATGAAACCTCATATCAATTAGTTAATAATAATGGTGGAGAAACATTTACTGTTACTGATGATGTTATATTATCTACATCACAAGATTTTATGACTGGTGAAACTAGATATAATGGTTATTTAGAGAAAAATGGTGGAGTTATTAAATTTAATACTGAAGACGGAGAATTAGTTCCTGCTGCTCCATTTAAAGAAGGTTTAACATTACAAGATTATTTAACATTTGATTTATCACCATTAATTTTTACATTATCTGAAGATGGAACAAAATTATCTGCTAATGATTTTGTCGATGGTTTAGGTGGTCACTTTGTTGGTGGAAGTAATGGAGGTTTATGTTACTTAAATTCATTAGTATTTGATATTAGCGATGGAAAAATAAGTGGTATGACTTATCAAGCAGACTTATCTATATTTATTGGAGAAACTAGTTATAGTGTAGTATATGGAACTGCTGATGTTCCAATTACAATTCCTAGTGAAGTTAGAACTTCCTTAGATAATATGTCTCTTGAATTTGATATTCCAACTAACTTTAGTGATTGTACAGGAGACCTATGGGCTAATCTTGTTTCTATGTATGGAGAAGAAGTAGCATTAACTATTCCTTATTTATATGATGAAACATATCATGATGGATGGGATGTTGAAACTCTAGAGACTTCCATTGATGGAATTACTTGGACTCCAGAAACTATTACAGTATTTGAATCATCTGCTAGTGCTACTAGTGATTATCTAGAAAGATACGCTGCTTTACTTCTTGAAAATGGATACGAAGAAGTAGAAGATAATGTTTATCAAAAAGGTATTGTTCGTATTACATTTGGAGCTACTTTATTAGAAGGATTTACATTTACTAAAGTATCAGAATAATATTTAAATAAGTAAATAAAAAAACGCCTTATTCTTTAAAAGACTAAGGCGTTTTATTTTATTAAATTACATACACATTATATCTAGTGTAAAGAATGGGGTTTCTTCTTCTAAATATGATGAGATTTGAATCATTACCATAGCAAATGTATTTGGATCCATATACATTGGCATTGTAGTATCATTTTCAATTAAATCATCAATAGAACCATCTGTATAGCCCATTTCTGCAAGTTTATTTAGATATACTTCAATTTCATCTAAAGTTACATTAAATAATTTACCTTGAATTGCAGAAACACAACCAGCTCCAGCCATAATTGTAGTAAAGTCAATTAAGTAAATTAATCCATCTTCATTATCACTTGCAAGTTCAAATGCTGGAACTAAACTTGAATATGATGAAGTTAAAGTAGTATCTGCAAATTCTTGATCCCAAGTATGAGATTTACTATAAGAAATATTTCTTCCTTCAATTTTAAAATCTTCATTATAGTAATATGATTGAATTAAGTTATATTCATAACCTTCAGTATTTTTATCGTAAACACTAATATTGCTAGAATTTAAAATACTTGTAGAATAATATGCTGTCTCTTCGCTATTTAAAGTAAATCCTTCTCTAGTTAGTAATGAAATATATTCACTTACTTCATCTTCACTAATTAAAGTATTATCAATAATAACTCCTAATACTGTTTCAGCAAGGTTAACTGATTGAGTAACTGTAGTTGAATCAGAAAATAACATACTTCTAGGTAGAATAAATCCACAGCTATCTAGCATTAATTTACTTTCTTCTTCACTCCAATGAGCATAAGGATCATAAGCAGTAATGCTTATTTCATCACTTGTAGCAACATTACCAGATAAATCAGATACACTTACAACTAATGTATATTCTCCATCCATAGATAGAGTAATATCATTTAACATATGTGTTGTTTGAGTTTCATCTGGTGCAGTTAAGGTAACTACATAAGTTAATTCAGCTGATAATTCATCACTAGCACTAACATTTACAGAAAAAGGTTCATTTGTATAATATGTATCTTTTTCAACTGTAACACTTTCTATTACTGGAGGTGTTGTATCTTCTATTTTTGATGTTGTTTCATCTGTAGCAGTCGTATCAGATGAAGTAGTAGGGGTAACTTCTCCACAACTAGTTGTAACTAATAGCGCTGAGCTAAGTAGTAATAAAGAAACAAATTTTCTTTTCATAGTTCATCCTCCTATAAAATATGTAAAAAATGTTAACATAAAGACTTTTTTAAGTAAAATATTTTTTTATCAAATTAGCTTAATATTTAAAAAAATAGTATATAATATCTTAAGCTTATCAAGAACTAACTATAGATATGTGAAATAAGTTAGTAGCAACTCTTTTAATTTAGTAAGTGCTTCATGTCAGCAAGGTCTCCAACCCTTGAACGATAAGTTAGAGATGTATTAAATTAAAATACTTTCTCCAAGTTGGAGAAAGTATTTTTTATATAATAGAAAGAGAGAAAAACTATGCAAAAACAAAGAATTTTATTTACAAGTGAGAGCGTTTCAGAAGGACATCCAGATAAAGTATGTGATCAAATTGCTGATGCAATTTTAGATAAAGCTTTATCTTTAGATAGTAGTGCTAGAGTAGCATGCGAATGTTTAGCTACAAAACAATTTCTTATTATATCAGGCGAAATTACTTGTAATGGAAAAATAGATTATGAGCAAATTGCAAGAGATGTTATTAAAAGAGTTGGATATGATAAAGAAGAATATGGATTTGATTATAAAAATTGTCAAATTTTATTAAAAGTTAATCAACAATCAACGAATATTAAAGATGCTGTTGATAAAGTTAATATTGAAGATCAAGGTGCAGGTGATCAAGGTATTATGTTTGGTTATGCAACAAACGAAACTGAAGGATATATGCCACTTGCAATTTCAATTGCTCATAAATTAGTTAGAGTCGCCTCTAATTTAAGAAAAGAAGGAAAATTTAAAGGTGCTAGACCAGATATGAAATCGCAAGTAACAATTGATTATACTGATCCAAAACACATTAAAATTGATACTATTTTAATGTCTATTCAACATGATGAAGGAATTAATTTAGATGAATTTAGAAAATATGTTCATGATGAAATCATGGTAAATGTAGTAAAATCTTTTGGTTTTAACAAGGATTTTAAATATTTAATTAATCCAAGTGATTTATTTGTTATTGGTGGTCCAGCTGGAGATACTGGAATGACTGGTAGAAAAATAATTGTTGATACATATGGTGGTAGTGCAAGACATGGTGGAGGATCTTTTAGTGGGAAAGATCCAAGTAAAGTTGATAGAAGTGCAACATATTATGCTAGATATATAGCAAAAAATTTAGTAGCAGCCGGTGTTGCAGATAGATTAGAAGTTCAATTATCTTATGCAATTGGTGTTGCAAATCCAATATCTATATCTATTTCAACTTTTAAAACTTCAAAATATAGTGATGAAGTAATATTAGATGTAATAAATAAAGTATTTAAGGCAACTCCATATAATATAATTAAAACTTTTTCATTAACTAAACCACAATTTAAATATAGCGATACTTCTAATTATGGTCATTTTGGTCGAGGAGACTTAAATCTTCCTTGGGAAAAATTAGATAAAGTAGAAGAAATTAAATCAATTTTAAGTCGTTACAAGACTTTAGAAAAATAAATTATTTATTTTTAATATACATTTTTTATTTTAAAATTTAAAAAATAACCACTTTTTGCATGGTTTTTCTAAAATAATATGAATTTTATCTTCCTTTTATTATTGTTTTAAGATTATAAAAAAATTGTAGATATTTAAATGTTTAAATATAGTATAATATTTAAAAGAAACAATTTTATAAAGGAGAAAAAATATGAATATTCAAATAGTTGGAAAAAACATTAAAGTTACTGATGGTATTAAAAGTGCTGTAAATAAAAAGATTTCCAAATTAGAAAAGTATTTTAATGATAAAGATAATGAATTATTAGTTAGGGTTTTAGTTAGAACTTATAAAATTGGTTCTAAAATTGAAGTTACAATCTTTACTCCAAATTATGATTTTAGAGCAGAAGTAATGGATAATGATTTATATGATGGTATTGATAAGGTTGTTGATAAACTTGAAGGCCAAATGAGAAAATTAAAAACTAGAATGGATCGTAGAAAAGATAAAGTTGGTCTTGGTAAAGCTGTCGTCTTAGAAAATATTAAAGAAGAAGTTACTGAAGATGAAAATGCTCAAATTGTACGTAGTAAATCTATATTCTTAGATCCAATTACATTAGATGAAGCAATTAAACACATGGAAGCTTTAGGACATTCTTTCTATATTTATCTAGATAGTGATGATGAAAGAGTTTGTGTTGTCTATAAAAGAGAACTTGGCGGCTATGGTTTAATTGAGGTTGAAAACAGTTTAGATAAATCGTTAAAATAATAAAACTATGCTTGAAAAAGAAAGTCCAAAAATATTAGTAACAGATTTAGACGGAACACTATTCTATCCAAAAAGAAAAATAACATTAATTCCAAAGAAAAGTATTGAATTTTTACAAGATTTTATTGATAAAGGCAATAAAGTCGTTGTTGCTAGTGGAAGAAATTTTGAATTTGGAAAAAAAGTTGCTAAGAAATTAAATCGTAAAATTGATTTTTTTGGATGTAACGGAATGCTAATTTATAAAGAAAATAATAAGATATTTGAAAAAGCTTTTGTTTATGAAGAAATAAAAGCTTACTTAGATAATGTTCTTGAAAAGTTTGAACCAACAACTTTTGCAATAATGACAGATAAGCATAATTTAATTGTTTGTCCTTTAAAATATCGATTTATGATGAGAATTGGTTATCCTATATGGGCTAATTCTCAAGGTGTATATAAAGAACCATATAAATTAGTTAATAAAGATACTTTTAATAATATTCTTAAAAGTGATAAAATATACAAAGTCATGATTTTCTTTGGCTTAGGTAAAAAAGCTGTTTCAAAAGCGACTATAGTTGCTACATATTTAAGAAAACATTATGACTTATATGAAGCCAGTTCTTCAAGTATATCAATTGAACTTACTCCAAAGGGCATAAACAAAGGTGAAGCAATTGATATTTACTTAAAAAATTCTCCAGAATTAGATAAAGATAAAGTTTATGTTGTTGGAGATTCTGGAAATGATGTACCAATGTTTAGAAAATATTATGAAAATTCATTTTGTATGTCTCATTCAAGATCTGGTGTTCAAAAAAACGCAAAAAATATAATAGATTCCTTCAGTGATTTAAAAAATTACTTGTCTTAAGAATTTATTAAGTATTAGGAGGAGCTTATGGCAGAAGAGGTTAAAACAAACACAGAAGTAAAAGAAGGTAAATTATTAAACAATAATTATTCAAAAATTATTGCTTTTTATTTACAATACGCAGGTTGTATTAGAGATACTTTACAATTTACATTAAAAAATACTACACCAAACGAAAATTTGTATAAGGCTTTAAAAACAACAATATTAAAAGAGCATACTGTTAATTCTCCATTAAAATCTTTAATTGATAATAATGGTGAAAATGGTCAAAAATTACTTCAATTAATTGAAGAATTTGGAAATACTATTTATGGTGATGATTCAACTATTTTAAAATTAGCTGATGATGGACTTAGAATTGATCATGCTCAAAATATTACTATTATTGAATTAGTTGAAAGATTATATGAAGAATTTAGCAATATTATTCTTTCAGTTTTAAATGAAGCTAGAAAAAATAATCAATTAGAAGCTTACGCAGATCATATGGTTGTTTCTGGTGAAAGATTTTATAGAGGTGTTTTCTTACTTTGTGATTTCTTAGAAATTAGAGAACAATTTAATGAATTTGTAAAAATAATGAATGAAAACAAAGGTGTAAAAACTGCTGCTAGTAATTTTGTTAATAGAGATTTAAACAAATTATTTAATTTATTCTATAATTCAAAAAATAGATCAAAAATCAAAGATGATTTATATATTAATGCATTAGATATGTTAAATAATACTATGGAAATGATGATGGGAAGAAGAAATTTACCACAAGGAAGTAACTTTGGTGAACAATTAACAAAAACCCATGAAGCAATTAGAAATTTCTTAGCAGATGCTGAAAAAGACTTTAGAGCAACTTGTGTTCCTGCTTTCCAACAACTTTTCAATGAAGCAAAAGAAGCAAGAGAAAAGGCTCAAGTAAATAGTGAGACTAAATAAATATGGCAAAGAAATTAACATTAGAACAAAAAATAAAAAGAGCAAAAATTTGGGAAGTTATATTTTATGTAATTTCTGGATTACTTGCTTTATTTGGAATTATTTTGATTATATTTAGTGTTATTGGTGATTATCTTCCAAGAGACAACTTTATTAAGAATGCTGAAAATGCAACTCTTCCAATATTTGGAATAAGTGGATTTTCTTGGAGATATTATGGAATTATCTTAGTAT
>JADIMN010000040.1 GCA_017694735.1 Candidatus Alectryobacillus merdavium | reverse complement strand
AAAATGGTGACTTATTAAAGGTAGATGCCGGTGTTACTCTTCATGGATATGTTGCAGATGCAGCTAGAACTTACTTCGTTGGAGAAGTTAGTGATGAGGCAAAAAAACTTGCTGAAGTCACAAAGCTTAGTTTCTTTGAAGGCATTAAGCTTATCAAACCAGGAGTTCATTTAGGAGATATTGGAGCAAGAATCCAAGAAGTAATTGAATCAAATGGTTACAGTGTTGTAAAAGAGTATACTGGTCATGGGGTTGGTCAACAACTTCATGAAGATCCTTATGTTCCAAATTATGGAATTAAAGGAACTGGATTAATCTTAAAAGAAGGCATGACATTAGCGATTGAACCAATGGTATGTCAAAAAAGTGCTAAATTGTATGTAATTAAAGATGGTTGGGGAGCAAAAACTGTTGATAAAGGATTAACTGCTCACTATGAAAATACAATTGCAATAACAAAAGATGGGGTAGAAATTTTAACAATATCTAAGGAGGAGCTTGATGGCTAAAGAAGACGTTATTACTTGTATGGCTGTTGTCAAAGAAAGTTTAGCTAATGCAAAGTTTAAAGTTGAATTAGAAAATGGCGCCACTATCTTGGCCACTGTTTCTGGTAAAATCCGTCTAAATAATATTCGCATTTTTCCAGGTGATAGAGTTAGTGTTGAAATCAGTCCATACGATTTAAAACAGGGCCGAATTACTTATCGTTATCGATAAAAAGGAGAAGAATTATTTTATGAAAGTAAGACCAAGTGTTAAACCAATTTGCGATAAATGTAAAGTTATTAGAAGACATGGTAAAGTCATGGTAATTTGTTCTAATCCTAAACATAAGCAAAGACAAGGTTAATAAGGAGATTAAAAAAGTATGGCAAGAATTGTTGGTGTTGATATTCCAAATGATAAGCAAGTTGCTTATTCACTTACTTATATTTATGGTATTGGAATTTCAACTAGTAAGAAAATTTTAAGTGCTGTTGGAATTGATCCAACTATTAGAGTTAAAGATTTAAGCGAAGAACAATTATCTTTAATTAGAAGTGAAATTTCAAAATATAAAGTTGAAGGTGAACTTAAAAAAGAAGTTGCTCTTAATATTAAAAGATTAACTGAAATCGGATGTTATAGAGGCATTAGACATAAAAAAGGTCTTCCTGTCAGAGGTCAAAGAACTAAAACTAATGCTAGAACTAGAAAAGGTAAGAGAAAGACAATTGCTAATAAAAAGCAAGCTGTTAAATAATTAAAGGAGAAATAATATGGCTGTAAAATCAATTGCAAAAAAGAAAAAAGTAAAAAGAACTTTTAGTAAAGGTCTTGCACATATTCATGCTACCTTTAATAATACAATCGTTACAATTACTGATGAAAAAGGTAATGCAATTGCTTGGTCTAGTGCTGGAGCAATTGGATACAAAGGCGCAAGAAAAGGAACACCATTTGCTGCTCAAAATGCTGCAGAAGCAGCTGGAAAAGCCGCATTTGATCAAGGTCTTAGAAGCGTTGATGTATTTGTAAAGGGTACTGGCAGTGGTAGAGATACCGCAATTAGAAGTCTTGAAGTAGCTGGACTTAAAGTTACTTCTATTACAGATGTAACTCCAATTCCACATAATGGATGCCGTCCACCAAAAAGACCACGTGGTTAATTTATTTTGATTTAAATTTTAATATTTATTAAATCAAACATTATCGGAGGAAATATATGGACAAAATTATACAACCATTTGAAAAACCAAGTTTTAAAATTGTTAAACAATCTGAAAATAAAGTATATGGAGAATATATTTTAGAACCTCTTGAAAAAGGTTTTGGATTAACCCTTGGTAATGCTTTAAGAAGAGTTTTATTAAGTGCTATTCCAGGAGCTAGTGTATATGCTATTCATATTGATGGTGTTTTACATGAATTTTCTGCTATTGATGGAGTAGATGAAGATGTTACAAGAATTATTTTAAACTTGAAACAACTTATCTTAAAAATAGATGGAAATAATGAAGAAACCAAAAAGTTAGAATTAGAAGCTTTTGGACCATGCACTGTTCATGCTGGAGATTTACAACTTCCATTTGATGTAGAAGTTATTAATCCAGAACTTGAAATTGCTCATTTAGAAGAAAATGGTCACTTAAAAATGACTTTATTTGCTAAAAATGGTCGTGGCTATTTAACAAATGAAGAAAATAAGAAAAATTTAGATGAAACAAATTCTAAACAAGCTGGATTAATTGCAACAGACTCAAATTACTCACCAGTTGTTAAAGTTAATTATGAAGTTGAACCAACTAGAGTTGATCAAGATTCTAGATTCGATTCATTAAAACTAGAAGTTACAACTGATGGATCTATTAGCGCTGTTGATGCAATTACTTCTGCTAGTCAAATTTTAATTGCTCATTTTGAAAAGGTATTAGAACTCGAAAAGGTTGCTGAAGAAAAAATTGATGCATTTAAAGAAGAAGAAGTAAAGAGCGTCAGTGAATTTGTTAATATGACAATTGAAGATCTTGATTTAAGTCTTAGATCATATAATTGTTTAAAAAGAGAAGGCTTCCAAACTGTACAAGAATTAACTCAAGTCAGTGAAGAAGAAATCTTAAAATTAAAACATTTAGGAAAGAAATCCTTTAAAGAAATTGAAGATAAACTTGCTGCAATCGGATTGTCTTTTAAAAAGGCATAATGATAGGAGGGAAATATGGCTACAATTGGAAGAAAAAATGTACATGGTAAAGGTGGAGTTAGATTTAAAACTGGCTTTACCTCCAGTAAACATAAAAATTTATTAAGAAATGTTTTAACAGATTTAGTTGTATACGAAAAAGTTAGTGTTACAACAAGTGTTGTTAAAGATTTAGTTAAAAAAGCAAGTCACCTTATTACTTTAGCAAAAAGAGGCGACTTACATGCTAGAAGACAAGCTATCTCATTATTAAGAAATAAGATGGTTGATGAAAAAACTAGTGCTGTTGATAAATTATTCAATGATTTAGTTAAAAGATTTGATGGTGTTAACGGTGGATATGTAAGAGTCTTAAAACTTGCTCCAAGAAAAGGAGATGGCGCTGAAGTAAGACTTGTTACTTGGTCTAAATAAGTTAAATTAATAATTAAATAAGATAAAACCACATTGAATGTGGTTTTTTCTTTTAAAAATTTTCATATAATTTATCGTTTTTACTATTTTTAATAAAAAATTAGAAAAACTTTAAGTAAGTTTTTTAAATAATTTAATTAAAGTAAAGTTTCGAATTTTTTTTATAAAAAAAGATGTTAAAATTAGAAATGTAATAAATAGGTTAAATTTTTTATAAATTTTTACTTTTTTATTTATTATGTATTTTATAAGTTATTTTTTATTATAAGGAGTTAATTTATGAAATTTAATATTATCTTATTATTATGTTCGCTGTTTTTAAGTAGTTGTACATTAAATGAAAAATTACCTTTAGATAGTACAAACACTGATACAACTAGTAATGGTGAAAAATTATCTTTAAGTGAAAATATCCAAGATACAGTATTAATAGATATATATGAAGTATACGGATTATCAGTTAATGATGAGAAAGCATCTAGTATTAGAACTGAATTTAGAGGAGAACTTAAAATAGAAAAAGGAAGTTGCATAAGTCCAAGATTTTTTGTAATTTTTGGTGCTGATTTGTTATTAACTCCTTCTTCAACTGAAGTTTTTGTTTATTTAAGTATTTATCCATTAGTAGCATATGATGGTTCTCCAATTAATGAAGATACAAGAATGTATTTCTTTGATTATAGAGGGTAGGTATTATAGTATGAAAAAAAGTTTATTTTTATATTTATTTATATCTGTTATATCTTTAACTTCTTGTTCTGATTATCAATCGTTACCACTAACAAGTAATAGTAGTGAGAATAAAATAACTTCTAGTGACGAACAAGAAAATACAACAAGTCTTAATAATTTTGACTTGATTTACTTAAAAGACAAAACTAAAGTAATATCTATTTCTTTAGGATATGAATGTTATTTTGATTACTCATCTGCTAGAGTCTTTTTGGAAGAATATGTAGAACTAAATTATGAAACATTAAATTTAAATATAGATGATGTAAATGATGGATTTTATGTAGAAATATATATTGATGAAGAAGGCAATCAAGTATATGATTATCAAAAATATGATAGTATTTATGCCTTTAATACACTTTACTATGATGTTTTATTCTATAATAACTAAATTATAATTATTAACTTAGATGGCTTTAACTATTTATTTTATTATAAATAAATAATTTTATCTTTTGATGATAATTTCAATATTTAAATTATTTTAATTTTCAATGCTATAAATAAAAACATTCAAAATTATAGTGAACCCCATAAGTTGGACTAGTAGAAAATACTAGAAAGACTTATGGGGGTTTTTATGAAATTAAAGTTAGAAGATAAACTAAAAATAATTACAATGTATGAAGGTGGTGATTTAATATCATCAATTAGTAAAAAATTTAAAGTTTGCGAATCAGTTATCAGAGGGATAGAACGTCAATATAGAGAGCATGGGATTGAGTCATTTAAAGCTAAAGGAAAAAATATGAAATATTCACCAGAATTTAAAATGGAAATAGTTAATAGGGTTTTAAATGGTGATTCAAAAAACAGTATTGCATCTGAACTTTGCGTAAACGTAGGAATGATTCATGCTTGGGTTAAAAAATATCAGGAATTAGGATATAATGGTCTTACTACAAAACAAGGAAGGCCAAGAAAAATGAAAGATAAAAATATACAACAAAAAATAGTTAATAACTCTAATAAATTAGATGATAAAGATAAAATAATTAAAGAACTCGAGGAACGAAATACTCAGTTAGAAATGGAGAATTATCTATTAAAAAAATTGAGAGCCTTGGTTCAACAAAGGAACGGGCAACAAAACGAGAAAAAATAATTGTTGTCTATGAATCAAGGCATAAATATCCATTAAACAAGATGTTAAGATTCTTTAAAATAGCTAAATCAACTTATTTTTACACTATTAAAACACTAGATAGAGTTGATCCCGATAAACAAGTTAAAGACTTAATTACAACAATTTTTAACGAAAATAAAGCAAGATACGGCTATAGAAGGATAACTTTAGAACTTAAAAATAGAGGTCATTACATCAATCATAAGAGAGTAAAAAGATTAATGAAAATATTAGGGCTTTTTGGTGTACGTCCAAAAGCCAAATATAAATCATATAAAGGTGAAGTTGGAAAAGTTTGTAAGAATCTACTTCTTAAATAGATTGTTGATGAAAAAAATAATAAAACATATTATGAAAGAAATTTTAAAACAACAGCTGTAAATCAAATTTGGAGTACTGATATATCAGAATTTCATATCGCAGCAGGTAAGCTTTATTTATCACCAATAATTGATGTACATAATCGAGAAATAATATCTTATTCAATTTCTACTTCTCCTAACTTTTTGCAGGTTATGGATATGCTAGATACAGCTTTTATAAAATATAAGAATTTAGACAATTTAATTTTCCATTCTGACCAAGCATGGCAGTATCAAATGAAACCATATAGAGATAAATTATCCAAAAAAGTATAAGACAAAGTATGTCTAGAAAAGGTAACTGTTACGACAATTGTGTAATAGAAATATTCTTTGGAACTATGAAGAATGAGATGTTTTATGGTCATGAATATGAATTTGAAACACTTGATGATTTAGAAAAAGCTATGCATAAATATATAAGTTATTACAGTAATCAACGAATTATAACAAAATTAAAAGGATTGACGCCTATAAAATATAGACATCAATCCCTAAATAATGTAATATAAAATTAATTTTACTTCAGTCCAACTTTAAGGGTTCACCCTACTTTTTAAATTCTTTTTTTCATCAAGATGACCTTTATTAGTAATATATTTATTTTTTTCGTTACTTAAAATCAAAGGATGAGATGCAATTAATTCTTTTTTATAGTAAACATATAAGTTTGAATTATATATTTTTGCATCTACATTTTTATTAATATATTTATAAGGTACAGAATAAAAATTATTTCTAAATGAAATGTGTGAATTGTACATTACTTTTAATGAATAATACCATGTACTAACTTCATAAGGCACTCTTGGAAGAGGTTTTAGATATCTCTTTTCTTCAAACTCAAAAATAGAATTTCTTGAACCATTTCTTTTTTGAAATGGAGCGCTATTAAAAATATTTAATTCATTTTAAATTGCATTATTCAAAGAATTAAGTGAATAAAAAGTTTCATTTCTTAATTTTGCAATTATCTTTGTAGCTATTTTTCCAACATTTCCTTCAACAGAAGCTTTTTTTGGCTTTCTAACATTTGCTGGTTTTACAACTATTCCATAATACTCACAAAATGTTTAATATTCTTCATTAAGTTCGATGTCACCACATCTTGGATGAGAGATTACTGGGGTTTTGCAATTATCACAAACTATTGTTAAAGGAGATCCACCAAAATAATTTAACATATTAACATTACAGTTCATCCATGATTCTTGCTTCATTGAAGTTGTTGCTTCAACATATATCTTTTGAGAATAAGGCAAACATGCGACAAATAAATATGTTGTAATCTTTTTATTAGTATCTCTATCGATAAAGCTCATAGTAGATCCAGACCAATCAACTTCAATTGCTTCTCTGGGTTTATGTGTTAGACGTGAAGTGTATTTTTGAATACTAGTATATTTCTCGTAATTTACAACAAAAGTAGGATAACTACAATATTTCAAGCCTTCTTTTTTACGATAATTCGCATATTCTTCCCATAATAATTTTAAAGTTACACCTACTTTTTTAAGTTCTTTATGGACATATTCAAAGTCAACTTTTTCATATAAAACTTTTCTAATAAAACAATCCGGAAAAAACATTGAATAAAGTTGATTATCCGAGTAATTTTCCAAATTATCTTTATTAAGGTCAAAATTGTCAATTTTTTCTCTTATTAAAGAAATAGCGTTTCTTGATACACTTAATGTTTCTGAAATCAAATAATTACTAGCATTAAGAAATATCATAGATAAAATTTGTTTAACTTTTGTTTTTTTAAACATAAAAAAATCCTCCTTTTCTGCTTGAAATAAGTTAAATAAAATTCAAGTACTAATATTTTAGAGGATTAAATTTTCGAGTGGCTCTCAAGGATAAAATTAACAGATTTTTTAGGTATGGCTCTCAAGCTCTAAATTGGGGGCTCCCAAGCACTAGAATAATCAGTGACATTTGTCTTCCATGGGAAAAAACTAACAAAGCTTATATCATTAGAGCTTACTTGAGAGAAAAGTATGGAAAGCAAGCAAGATATAACAATTAGAAGATTCTATCGAAGTGACAAATGGAAAATTGCTAGAGCCATAAAGATTGCTTCAGTTGGAGAGCTTTGTGAGAAATGTGATGCAATTGGAATTGAAGTTCACTATAAAATTAATTTAACTCCTGACAATGTGAATAATCCTTAAATCTCTTTGAACCAAGATAACCTGATGCTTTTATGTAATGAATGCCATAACAAAGAGCATGGAAGGTTTGAAGGTAAGAAAGAATATGAATTTGATGCTGATGGAAATATGGTAAAAAGGTAGTGTTTATGGTATAATCATCTAGAAAGACTAGGTGATATTTATGGGAAAGAAAATTGATTCTCATGTTCAAAACTCTAGAACAATTATTAAGAACTTCAAAAAATCTGAAGAAGACGGAAACACTTGTGCTTTAGATTTAACAACATGGAAGATTGATGAAAAAAGAGGACCAAGTAAAATAGGGATTATTTATGGGTATTTCAATAAGGAAACTGAATTATTTCTAAGTTCTAAATATGAGACTCCAATTGGAAATGTGGTTAAAAGAATCAAAGAATTTGAAAGCAATAATACAATTGAACTTCTTACTGCAAGTGAAATATTAGATATAAAAAGATACTTAGCTATGCTCATGGTTAGAGAGCCATCTTTGATTGAAAAAACTGTCGCAAAAACAATTATTGCAAAAGAATTAGGGATCAAGCCTACACCTTCAGAGTTTGTTAAGTTACTTGAACAAACAACTTTAGTAGACACTTTCTTTGATAATCATTATCCAGTTATAGTTTTTAACAAAACAAATACATCATTCATTTCTTCAATAAAAGGATTTTATGTATGGAAATCAATATTCAATGATTTAAACTGGTGGTTTCCAGTTACTCCAACATTAGCTATTCACTTTGTTGATAAAGGTGTTTTTGAGCAACTTTACAAACATAATAATGGTGCAGAGATTGTAGAAGATATAGTGGTGATTGAGCATAATAACAAAATGATTGAGTCAGCAATGAATGATGGAAATAAATATGTTTTCTCAAATAAGAGCGAAGAATTGGAGAGACTTATAAAAAAATATAGCCCCTCCCCATCATAAAACTCTTGAATTTGAAAAGTACCGTCCGCCCCCACTCTTGAAATGCGTGAGGCATTTTTTTTGAAAAACTAGAAATTCCGAAAAATTATATGAAATTAGAGCAGAAATGCTCTTTTTTCTTGCTTTAAAGGAGAAATTATAAGGAAATTTTTATTTTATTTGTTATCTTGCACCCATGGAATTATTCATACTCTTATAGGTTTTTTTGTTTTTCTATTAAACATAAGGAAGAAACACTTTTTATTTCATGGTGCCATAGTAATTGAATGGAACTATTGTGGCAGTGTTTATTTTGGTTATTTATTTTTGTTAATAAATATCAGAAAGATCATCAGTTGTTAAAACACGAATACGGAAATACGATCCAAAGAATTATTTTAGGTCCGCTTTGGATATTCGTTATTGGGCTTCCAAGCATTATTTGGTGTGGATGCTTTGGTAACTATAGATTCAAGCACAATATCAGCTACTATTCTTTTTATACTGAGTTGTTTGGTAATAAACTATCTAACAAATATCTAAATTATTAGCTTATTTTTCTATTTTTATTTTATAGTGATAAACAGAAATAAATAAATGTTTTAATTTTCATGCCAACATAAGACGAGTTTAATTTAAATCTGCGGGGTTATAAATAATTCAACTAAATTTAAAACAAAAAAATACATTATTTTAAAAGAGTCACTTTAAAAAAATTTAATACAAAATTTAATTGCGAAAAATAATAAATAGAAAGATGTCTAGCTGGTCTAAATATTAAAAGTAAAAATCGAAATAATAGATTTGAATTTTTTAATTAGTCAAAATTGTTGCTATTGAACCTTGGCAATTTCTTCAAATTTTTAACATAAAAAATAAAAATATTATCGGTTTTTAATTAAGAATTAAAACTTGGATTGAAATAGTAAGGTTCGTTCTATATCATAAAAAATATTTAAAACAAAAATTCTTTATAATATAATAATTTATCAAGGTTTAAGAAAAATTGTTTGTTCATTTTTCTTAATATTTTATTTAAGATATTATTAATTTATGGAGGTGATTAATGAGAAGCAGCGTTTATTTCATAACGGACTGTCATTGTTCTGAAGAAAATTTTATTAATAATGACAAAATATTATCTTTTGCTAGGATTATACAAAACGACTCAAATAATTATATTTATCTAGCAGTTAGCGGTGATATTGCTTTTAGCGGAAAAACAGATGAATACAATTTATTCATTGATTTTTTCAATAGATTAAAAGAAAGAAGCAAAAAAGAAATTAGGTTAATTACTTGTCCAGGAAATCATGATATTGACTTTAAGGAAAAAAATTACAACTTAAGTTCTCTCATAAGAGATACTCAAAAAGAGAATGTTGATGATATATATAATGAAAGAAAACAATATATATCATCATATTTATCTTTTGAAAAAGAAAATGTTCAATCTAACTTTATTAATAATTTTTTAACATCCTTAGTTTTTAAGGATGACAATAAAGAAATTGTTTTTTATTCTTTAGATAATGTATTTTTTTCTTGTTTTGGAACAGAAAATAAAAGTAGCGATACAAAGAATTATGCGTATTTATCAGAAACAACAATTTCAAATATTTCAAGAAAAAGCCCAAATCAAATTGTTTTTTTGCTTATGCATTTCCCAGTAAGTTATTTTAATGATGAAATTGGTCATAAATTAAAAACAAAACTAATAAAGAATGTTGATGTAGTATTAAACGGCCATTTGCATGTTCCTGAAAACGAATTAATTTTTGATGAAGGAACAACTAACATTATCCAAGGAAACTATTTTTGCAAAAAAGGATCAAATAAAAGTTCGTTTGTTAAGATTGATTTAAATTCAAATTATTATGGAAAATTTGAATGGGACGATGAGTCAAAATCCTATATTGAAGAAAATGTTCAACATAAGTTAGAATTAAAATCATCTAGATGGAACTCACTTAATATTTCTTTCAATGATGATTGTTTTGTTGATTTGGAAAAATTTGAAGTTCAAGAAAGACAATTTAACATTGAGGATCTTTTTGTTTTTCCTTATCTGAATAAAGCTAAATACTTGAACTTCGACGATAAAGAATCTTCAATAAAAGATTTCAATTCGTTATTGATTAAATCAAATAGTCATCCTTTTATTTTTATATATGGTGATGAAAGCAGTGGAAAAACGTCGTTATCAAAATATTTAACTTTATTATTTTTTAATGAAAATTATTTTCCTCTTTTATTTTCTGGAGATGATTTTCATAAGATTAATGAAATTGAAAGACTTATCAATAGCAAAATTAGATCTATGTATTCTGAAAAAGAAAAAAGTATATTTAAAAACGAAACTTTAAAGTCTCAAAGAGTAATTATTATTGATGATTTTTCTCCTTCGGATATTGATTTTTTGTCTAAGGCGCGGGAATTTTTTGATCATATAATTGTTTTTTTAAGAACCGATGAAAATAATTTATTGAATAAACCAATCTATATTGACCAAATTGAAGTACTTGAATATACAATTCAGCCGATGTTAAAATCTAAAAGAAAAGAGTTTACTTATAAATTTTATGATTTATTAATGAAAAGCGGAGATAAGTCTAGTTTATCAAAAGAACAATTCTTTTCATGTGTAGAAAAGCAATTAAGTACGTTGTCTTTTAGCGATATCTGCGATCCAATTTCTCTAGGATACATTGAATTATATGTTTTTAGGAATTCTGATTCCTTTGATAATTTATTGTTTTCAAGTGTTAACCAAGCCAAATCTATATTAAAACTTGTAAAAATTATTGAGCGCAATAAAATTAATAGTGATATACAAGTAATAAAGAGAATTCTGTCATTTATTGCATATAATCTTTATGATAAAAAACAAAGTACTTTTGAATTCAAAGAAATAAAAGATTCATTAAAATACGAAAATGAATACTATGGTGCTCCGGGCGTTAATGAAAAAAATATTATAAATTTGATGCTAGAGTCGTTCATTGCCAAAAGAACGAATGACAATAAATTTATGTTTTTAAATCGTGATATTTTTTCTTATTATATAGCTTATTTTATTAATCTTAATTTAGGACAAGGAAATAATGACGAATTTATTAAATTATTAAAAGAAGATATATTTGTGCCCCTAAATTTTAATATCTTAATGTGTTTGTCATCTTTATATAATAGCGTAATAGTTCCAAATAAGATTATTGATTTAATAAATAACAAGACAAAAGATTTACCTTTATTATCGGAAGAAAATTTTACCATTTCTGGTATTACAATGGAGAAAAAAGAGGAACTAAAGAAATTAACAGATGATGATATTGTTAAGATAAATGAAAAACAGGATAAAAAGGAAAGCGAAAAACATATTAATTATGTTGAAAATAAGGATAATTTATATTATGAAGAACCTGTTTCTGAAAAAATAAAAGAAATTCAGACCTTGTTAGATGAATTAAAAATTTGTTGTGTTCTTTTGAAAAGTTTTGGTTCAAGTTTATTAAAGCAATCAAAAGAAAAATTGATTCAATTAATTGTAACTTTGCCAAATATCATTTTATATCAATACAATGAGTATCTTTTTAAAGAGTTAGATAATTTATATGCGTTTTTCAAAGGAATATCAAATGATAAAACTGATTCATTGATTTTGTCCGATTTAAATAACTTAATCATCGATTTAAAAAGAGCTTTTATTTTGTCAATATACGATTATGGTTCAAGATTTTTTAATGATAAAGCGAGTAAAGATTTGCTTAGGAACGCTAGATCAGATCCAAAAAGCGAGTTAAGTATAGTACAAAATTTAATGTTTGAGTCTTTTTTAGTTTCGGGAGATGAATTTATTACTTCGTGTAGTTCTATATTAAAGAGCAAAGAGTATAGGGACAATTCTTTTGTGAAGATGTCCGCTAGATTAATTGCTAAAAGATACATTACTGAGAATTATCAATTATGTACTAAAAAGTATCGTGACTTTATCGATCTCGTTTTCTCTTCTTCTAGACAAGCAGTTCAATATGTAGCTAGTAAAGTAATATCTAGAAAATAATTTTATTGTTACTTTTTATTTTTATTGTAGATAGTTTCAACTGGATTGCATTTTTAACAATCGTTTTGTACATATTTACATTTTTAAAAAATATTAAAACATAAAAATTTCATGTGAGTTTTAAAAAGTACTTTCCTATTCAACGCTAATTATATTGTTTAGTTTTCTTTTATTGTTTTGCGTTTGACGATAGTGGATTTATTAATGACTTGTTTGATATTTTATATAATATTCTTGTATTCCTTCGGAAAATTACAATCTATGTGTGTTTATTTGAAAATAATGAATAATTGTAGAGATTTTTAATAAACATCCATGTCTGACTAATAGTAATTTTTATTTATGTTTTGAGAGTTTAGAAAAAGAATTTGCGTTTTATAATTATTTAATTATTTATTTTGAATAAATGTAAATAGTAAACTCAAAATGTAGGAAAAAGGGGGTGCGGACAAAAACTTGGACTAAAATAGGAAGGACAAGTATGCACAAAATTGAAGAAATTGAGAAAGCATTAAATTTATTAGATACCTATGATGGACAATTATCTAAGACTGCAAGAGCATTAGGAATTAATCGTTACACATTGAGATCTTGGAGAGATAAAAGAAAAAAAGGGCAACCTTTAATTTCAGGGAAGAGAAATAAATCATCTAGATCGAGTAAAGACGAACAAGAGCCGGTTATAGAATACTACTTTAGTCATGGTGAAAATATAACTAAAACATGCCGAATATTAGGCTATCCATCCCCTTCAACATTAAAACTATGGGTAAAAAAAGATAAAAGATGGATAAGAAAACACTAAGTTCATAAAAAGGCAACGATATTAAATGATGAAGATAAGAAAAAAGCAATTGTTGATTTACTGTCGAGAGAATCATCAGCAATTACTGTTGCTAATAAGTATAATGTTACTAGAGTTACTTTATATGAATGGCAAAAAGAACTAACTGGTGAACCAATTATGAAAAAGAAAGATAAATCAAAACAATAACTTGAAGAAGAAATAATAATGTTTCGAAAAGAACATTTAAAACTCGAGCTTGAAAACAAAGTTCTAAAAAAAGCAAACGAAATATTAAAAAAAGAAATAGGCGTTGATTATTATCTATTAGGCAATAAAAAAACTCAAATAGTCAACACCTTAAGGGAAGAATATAAAATTAATGAGTTGCTTAAAATAATTCGCTTAAAACGTTCAACATATTTTTATTAAATAAAAAGAGTAAACTTTGATAAATACTTAACTATAAGGAAAATCATTAAAGAAATATTTCTTAATAATTAAGAATGTTATGGGTATCGAAGAGTAAAACAAGAGTTGTCTAAATCGTATGGAATTGTTATTTCTGAAAAAGTAATTATTCGGTTAATAAAAGAAGAAAAATTATTTGTTTATATGCCAAAAACAAAACTCAAGTATTCTTCTTATAAAGGAGAAATAAGTCCACAAGTTGAAAACATAGTTAATAGAAAATTTATTGAGAATAAACCATATAAACAAGCTCTTACAGATATAACTGAATTTGCATTAAAAGATGGTAAGGTTTATTTGTCTCCTTTTATTGATTGCTTCGACGATTCTCCTATTACCTGGAGAATTGGTAAATCACCTAATTCTGAATTAACTAATAAAATGTTAAAGGAAACTCATGAAATAATTGGTAATTCCGGGATACTAATTCATAGCGATAGGGGCTTTCATTATAGAATTGATTCCTGGATAAAGCTTATGGAACAATATGGCTATAAAAGATCTATGTCTAGAAAGGGATGTTTTCCAGACAATTCAATGTGTGAAGGATTCTTTGGAACAATTAAGAATGAGTTCTTTTATCCAAATAATTGGAAACATACAACATGTGATGATTTTATTACTGAATTAGAAAAATATCTAAATTGGTTTAAAAATAAACGAATTAAGAAAAGATTAGGATATTTATCACCGAAAGAAATTGTGTTAAATTATAATCAATATTAGTCCAAAAAAATATCCGCATCCTCAAAACTACCATTTGAGATTGACATTTACAATTGATTGTCTGGGAACGTCCCTTTCTAGACAAAGATCTTTTATAACCATATTGTGTTTAATATCAAATGATGTGAAATTGTTAATGTTCTTTAATAAATGATGTGAAATTGTTAAGAACTTGTACTTATAAACTTTTTCATGCTAAAATAAATGAAATAAAATTGATATGGGAGGTATATATGAAAGCCAATCTTTTTAGAAATATAATTTTTACATTTGTAACTATTTTTTGCTTGTGTTCGTGTAATATTTATGACGATTCAAGTTCTAGCGATACATCTTCTTATAATGAAAATAAATTTATAGAAATATTAAATGATGATAATTTAACTATAGAAGTAGGAGAAAAAGTCAAAATTGAAACTTTAGTAAGTAATTTATCTGAACCAATTACTTACTCTTGTGATTTAACATATATCGCAAATTTTACGCTTGGAGATTCGAGAATGGTTTGTGGATATTATCAAGGAAGCACTGTAGTTAGAGTTGAATGCGGTGGTTATCAAGATTCTATAACCATAAATGTTATACCTAATCCTGAACCTGACTTTACTATTAGTATGGAACAAACAGAATTAACTATTAATAAATCATATGCGGTGAGAAGTTCTTATCAAGGCGATCGTACAAAATATATTGAATCCTCAAATTATTCAATGTTAACACAATTTCGTGATCCTTTTGGAAATTTTAGAATTCAAACTTATGGAAAAGAAGGCTATGTTTCATTTTTTGTAACAGCAGGCGATGGAGTAAGTAATAGTATTTTGGTTCATATTAATTCGAATTTTTAATAAAGGAGGTAGATTGTATGAAAAAATTATATAAAAGTTTTACTCTTGTTCTATTAGCTATTTTTCCATCTTTTGACTTGAATAATGCAATGATGGTTGCTAAAGAAATCAATAGCTCTAAGCAGGTTGCCCATTCTAAATTTGGCGATGAAATAGTTAATGAAAAGTTTAATTATTTTTCTAGTAATGAACAAGAACCAATATTTATTGAAAATAACTATGCAAGCTATTATTTTTATAATCTTACTGAAAATTTTGGAAATAATATATTTGGAACTTGCTCCTATGTTTCTATAGGAATGTTATTGTCGTTTTATGATACATATTGGGATGATGATATTATTCCTGAAGAATATGATGCTGTAGCAAATTTTAATCAATTGCGACAGTCAGGAGCTGACTTTGATTTATTACCATCAAATATTTCTTCTCCTGGAATAAGATTTGAATCGCAAGATCTGCTAGAAGATGTAATAAGTATAGAAGATTATGATTATTTTATTGAACAAAATTCGAACTCTTATTTCCAATTGAAATTACTTTCTTTAGGAAAAGATTGCTTTGGCGATTTATATTTTGATACCGAAGATGAGCTTGGAATGTTCGCTACTGATTTTGGCCAATTACTTGATTATTATTTGCTGGATTATTTGAATTATGAAAATAGTGATTTTTCCATAAGTACAATTGCTAGAAATGAAACTAATATGAAAACTAAAGCAATAGAAAATATAGTAAATGGAAAGCCTGTTATTATAAACGTTGAACTATCTAATGGCGATGTGCATTCCGTTATAGGTTATGATTATGATGAAATTAATGATGAAATATACGTTCACACTGGCTGGCGTGATGAAGAGAATGGGATTACATTAACTCATGTTTCTCTTGAACAACTTGGATATGAAAAAATGACCTCTGTCATAACATTTGAAATGAATACATATCATGTACATTGCGATAATTATTCATGTAGCAATGGTGAGAAATATTGTTCTTGCTTTTATGTGATGCCAAACGAAATCACCACTATAGGCGGATATTATTTTGATTTAAATCCTACCTTCAAATGGGTTTCCCTGTTTGATGAAAAATGGTTTGAATATAGTAATTTATCTATTTCGCTTTCAATTCTTGATAGTGAAAAACATCCATATATTGAACTTAGTTATCCTTTATACTCCAACACATTTACTTTATCAGATAGTGAATGGACGCAAATTAAACAAAATTTACATGATGGATTTTATGTTTATTTAACTTTAAATTCCACCGATGGAACTTATTGGGACGATTATTGGTGTCGTCAATTTTTTGAAATTCCTAATACTTATTCTAATGTTCCGTACATATCTCCTGATCAATATGAATTTGAAGAAGATGTATATCCATCCGAATTGAATAAAGAAGATGATAGTATTTGGACTGAGTTTACTGAGCATATCGCTACTAATGGTTTTGAATTTGAAACTAGACGTTATAGAGCAGGGTATATACAAGATGAATATATAGTGTTGTCTCCTATTCATGAAGATATTAATAAGGCGTTTATTGAATATAGATTTAAAAATCCCGTTTCTCGACTTGATGTTAATTTATCATATTGGAGAGATCCAAATAGTGAATGGATTAATAATTCTCAAACAACTGCTCTATTGCAAAGACTTGAAGGAAATAATTATGTGACAGAATTAGATTTACTTGCTGAAAGTACTAATTTGCCTGTAGATAGGAATGACCAGAGGATATATACTATAAATTTTGAAGTACCTACATATCGTATTAGGTTTTATATGGAAACTGAATTTGTTTCTAGCAGTGATGATAACCGAGGCAGAATTTGTATAGGAAATATGGCCTTTTATCCAATTGATGAGAATTTTATGGGTTTGTCTGGTTCGGAATTAGATTTTTGCAATTCTTTCGCTGAATTAAGTTCTTATGCTTATGCTATTAATAACTATAAAAGCCAGTTTGATTATAGTGATTATGAAAATCAGAAGCCTGGAGATTTTGCAAAATTTATGGGAGAGAGTATAAGTACAAGTGGAACTACTTCTGCTATGATAGAAAACTTATTTTTAGATTACCATGTATTTAATTCTGTTTCAGGGAAAAATTTAGAAGTAAAACAAATAAACAGATATAGTATTCCTGGCGATAATTCATATAAAATAGCGATTGTAACTGCTGGAACAACAACATACTGGTTTAGACAAGGTAGTGATGGACTTTGGTCTTATAAGCCAAATAATACATCTTTTGCAATCAATGTAGATTTTGATGGCAATTTAATTGTTGATCCATACGATTGTAATTTAGGAAATTATAATAAAACTGCTTTATATTTTGAAGTATCATCTTGGAGTGAGTAAGAATTACTAGAAGTTTCTTACTATAGTAATTAGAAATCAATCAATATGAAGTGGTTCTAAACTAAATGAGACCGAGAGAAGTTATAAGACTTTAGCATTGAATGCCAAAGATGTTCCTAATTTCAGATTCGTTTGGTCTACTGATGAAACGGGATGAAACTCAGCAAAATATAATCTTGAAGAGACGTTTGATGTGCTAGAAACGATTTACAATTTGAATGATTTAGAAAGTTGATTAATTAATCTATTATGATTGTGAGATAAAAGTTATATGAATAATTTTTCTATTGAATTACAAAATGTTGGTTGCATAAAAGAAGGAAAAATAAGTGTCAATGCTAATCAACTGAATATTAAGTTTGGTCCCAATGGAATAGGGAAGACAACTATAATTAAGGCTCTCAAGTACAAAATTAATGGTGAGCAAGATTTAAAAAATGTAATAACGTCTTTAGACAATCCTGAAATTGAACCTACTTGCGAAGTTACAGAAGAAATTCAAAATGTAGTTGTTTACGATAAGGCTTATTTTGATAAATTATTTACTAAAAGAGTTGATTTATTAAACGATACATATCAGTTTGCAATTAAAGATGACACTTACGATAAAGAAGTTGAACGCATAAATGATTCTCTTAAAAAAGTATGTGAAATTGCATGGCGCAATGAATTTAGTACTTTAATTCAACTATATAACGAATTAACAGCGAAGAAATTTATCGAATATAAAAAGAATGGGAAGGACATCAATTCTAGAAATAGTTTGTTCATTGCTTTTTCTTCTAATGGAATCGATTTAAAGCTGCTTGATTCTCAATCTCCTATTTTTGAGCTGTCAAAATATATGTCTAGCCCATATAGGGCTAATTGGCTTAAATGGATTGAATCATACGACCAAAAGTGGACGGTTGAAAACATTTGTCCATTTTGTGGTCAAAGGTTTGAAAAAGAAGATTTTTCATTGAAAGAAAATGTAGAGGAAATAGAGAAATTTGGAACTAGTAAGGAAGTAATGCAGCACAATAAAGAACAAAAATACATCAACGATTCCGCATCATATTGTTCTGATTTGTTAATTAGTGAAAGTATATCTAAAATCAATTCACTTAAAGGTAAAGCCAACAAGGACATTTTCGTCCCTTTACAAAAATTTATTGATGAAATTAAGTTAGAAATTGAAAAAATTAATAATATAAGGGGACAAGGTGCTATTGCACTTTTTAATGCCTTTCTCGACAATAATAAAAAGTTTGAGAATTTAATTGAGTATATTAAATCTTTAAAATTAAACGACAAAATTATTTGTGTGGTTTCGATTCAAAATGATTCTTTAGGAGATTTGGTAAAAGTATTAAATTCCGAGATAGATTCACTTATTGGGATGGCTGAATCGTTAAAAAGCATTTTATGTGAATTAACTAAAAACTTAGCAGCAAAAATAACAAAAAACGAGAAAATAATTAATGATTTTTTGAAAATTGCTGGTTTACCATATGGGGTAAATATAAGCGCCGAAAGTGATGAAAGTTTTAAGACATTCTTTAAATATAAAAACGACCCAAATATCATTGAAGATAGGTTGAATTATTTAAGTTTTGGTGAGGCTAATGCTTTGGCTATTATTATCTTTGCTATTGAAAACAAAGATAACGTTTCACTAATGGTTCTTGATGATCCAGTTTCGTCTTTTGATAATAACAAAAGATATGCAATTTTTAATTACTTGTTTGGTAATACAAAGAGTTTATTATATGGAAAAACGATTCTTTTAATGACACATGATTTTCAAACAGTTGTTACCTTTGCAAAAAATAGCAGATTTAAAAACTATAAAAAGTCTTTCTCTTATCTTTATAATGTAAATCATTTTTTAAACGAAAAAACATTTTCCGAATATGATGTCTATAGTAGTTTACTGTGGTATAAGGAATACGCAAAGAATAGCGCTAACGATATATATAGCAGAATAGTTGCAGCACGTAGAATTGTTGAAATACAAGACGGAACGACCGCTGATTTATATAATTACTTGTCCGGCCTTATTCATCCTACTGTCAAACCTAAACATTCAAAAAATGGGTTGGACTTTTCTGATATAGAACTTCATCAATACGATTCTGAATTATCCGAATTACTAGGTGAAAAATGCAAATATCAAGAGATATATTCGCAAATTTCTAATTTTCGAAAATCGATTGAATGGTATGAAAGTCCTAAAGCAACTAACTTTTCAAAAACATGCATAACAAGGTGTTTAGTTGAACAATTAAATACTAGATTACCAAATATAAAAGACAACAACGAGTTTGACGTGATGTGGGATTATATGTGCAATTCTTTTCATGTAGAAACACAATACATATATTCAATAAAAGATTTTTGCATTACTGATATACCAAATTACATTATTTCACTTTGTGATGAAATAATATCTAAAGTAAAAAAAGGCTTAAATTTATAAAATTTAGGCATTATAGGGGTTCGCTTTCTAAGTTTGATGGCATTAAAGGCGTTTTCCAATCACATTTTAAAAAAACGGCTATAATGCCTTTAGGGTGAACCATTAAAGTTGGACTGAAGTAAAATTAATTTAATATTACATTATTTAGGGATTGGTGTCTATATTTTATAGGTGTCAATGTTAAATTGCAATTTAACAATTAAGATAAATATTATATTGTGTAAGGTCGATTTTTATGTTAAAAATTATTTATGAATATAAAAAAATTTTAATTTTTGATGAATTTTTTTATTTAGATTTTGATAATGGGCAATGTTCAAAAAAAATAGAAGACCTACTCTTTTTTTTAGATGAAAATAGTTTGACACCTCCTGAATATTCTCTTGATTTATACAAAAAAATAACTATTTGTATTGAATCGACAGATATGTGTAATTTTAATTGCAAGTATTGTTTTAATAAGCAAAAAGGTAATTTTTTGTTTAAATATGATAAAAAAATAGAACATATATTAAACTCAATTTTTGAAAGATATAAAAATTCTGAAAAGTTCTTCATAGATTTAAGCGGTGATGGGGAGCCGCTGCTGAATATAAATTTTATAAAAAAATTAATTGACTACGTAGAAAAAAAACAAGAAGAAATAAGAAAGGAAATTAATATTTCGTTCGTATGCAATGGGTCATTACTAGATGAAAATATTGTCAATTTTTTACAAAAAAACGGTATTATCTTTGGAGTTAGCTTTGATGGGCCTAAACAGATTCACAATAAAAATAGGATAAATGCGGACGGTAGCAAGACGTATGATTTAATTTTAAATAATATTAAGAAAATTAAACATAAGGAATTTTTAGGAGCTGCAGTAACTTTAACCAATGATGTATTTGATTTGACTAAAAATTTTATTGAATTTTTAAATTATTTTGGAACGATTTCTTATAAGTTTGTTAGATATGAAAAGGAAAACAAATTAACGGACGATGCTGTCGATAAATGGATATACGAGTATAACAAATTAGCTTCTTTCTTAGTTTCAGAAACTTTAAATCGCAATTTTAGACCGATTTTTAGTCTTTTAAACGGAGACGACTATTTTGGAAAGTTTTTATGTTTATCTTTTAAGAACAATTTACCATTTAATAGATGCGATGCTGGTGTTGGAAGAATTTTTATAAATCAAAATTATGATATATTTCCTTGTGCTCCTTTAGCAAAATACTCTAATTATCGGATTGGAAACGGTATATTTTTTAATGAAAATTTTTTAAAAAACTTATATTATGATGGTCTAAATAAAAGCGATTGCAGCAAATGTGATTTTGCTAAATTGTGCGGCGGAGAGTGTATTGTTGAAAAAGAAATTAATTTAGGAGTTAATAATAGTATGTGTAAAATTAAAAAGCATTTAGTTTTGTTATCAAAGTATGTTTTTTTAAAAATCAGTGAAAATAATTATTGCTTTGAAAAGATACTAAATTTTATTGATCTTAAATTTAGAAATACCTATATGGATAATATTTATAAGAAAATTGTAAATAAGTATAAAGATAAAACTTTTAAGGAATGCAAAGAGTATTATTATAGAATAATTAATCAGGATAAAAATCAACATTTGTTTGGGAGTGTTAATTTAGAATATATGGAGGAAATTTATGAAAAATACAATTTTTAGGGTTTTTACTTTATCCGCTGTTTTGTTGCAAACTTTTTGCGCTAATTTAACTTTTACTGAAGAGGATAAAAACGTTTATTTGTCAAACGTTAAATCTATTAGAGAAAAGCAATTAGATGCTATTGATTTTATATTATTAAATGAAATAAGAGATGTCGCTAATGATACATACAAGATACATTTCTCGGTTTTGGTAAATGATTTGGAAGGTAATGATTTTATAGTCGCTAAATTCAAGCCGGCTGGTTATGGAATTTATAATATAATGAATGGCGATATAATGGAGTTGTCGACAAACGCAGAATTTAACTATACAAAAAACGATTTGAGAAATTCATATTATGTTCCGACGTATGGCTTTATAAGAAAAGAAAAAGGAAAGATTTTGAATCTAAAAAATAAGCAATTTTTGACTAATGCAGAATTTGATTATTTGTCGAAACATTCTAATAAGCTAAGTAAAAATTATAAACATTATATGAATATCAAAAATTGTGAAACTGTTAGAAATTATTACGATAATTCTTATTTCTCTTCGCCTATAAAACAATATACAGACTCTTATTTAGAAATATATGACGTTACTGACGCGCCAGAGGCTGAATATGAAGTTCCTTATTCTGACTATTTTAGAAACGCAAATAGTGAAAACGAAGTTCCAATCAATGTAAATAATATTTGTGTTTATGTTGCTACAATGATGATTATTCTTTATAACGACATTTTAACACCTGGTTTTTTAAGTGATGTAGAATTTAATAAATATGTAATTTTGGCAAATGAAGAAAATAATGATGTGCCAGGGTTAAGCAATGAAATAATTTTTGATAATTGGCCTGAAGCAGGCAGTACCTGGGCTGTTCCTATGGGGGATAAAGTTGATGAATTTTTAAATGGTAAAAATATAAGTTATAATTGTAAAACAAGTGTCTCAAAATTTTGGGGAGTAGAAAATATGCTAAAAGCATTTTTATCCAAGCCAGTTGTTTTATGTGGATGGTATCCAAGCTTAGATAGTGTTGAAAATACGAATGAAAATCAATATATTTCTCATGGAATTATTGCTTATGGAATGTATGAAAGTGGCAAGTTATTGGTTCATTATGGGTATCCAGGTTCATCTCAAATTATTATTAGTCAAGCAAGCTTTGATCATGATGGCTCAAAACTTTGGATAGATAGTTATACTAATCACGATAATCACAGAATCTATTATAAGGAGTTTTATATAAATCACTATAGATATAGGTGTTCGTGTGGAAAATTAATGACATGTTAAAGGAGTCCGTTATGTATAATAATTTCGTCATTTTTCAAAAATATGAAAATATTTCAATTATTAAGTCTGCTTTTTTAAAAAGTAATAAGAAATATATAAAATATTTTATTTACTTTTCTCTTTGTTGTAACGCTGATATAAAAATAGCAGAAAAAGAAATTGTTGATAATATAAATGTTTTCTTAAAAAATTATAAGTATATTAAAAAAAGAGACATAATAGATTATATATTTTCATTATCAACTGGCAATGGGAAAAGAGTTCCATTTTATTTAGAAAATGTTTTTGAAGAGTATGAGAATATTGAGCCAAGCAGAAATTTGTACTATGTACTTTTAAAAAAGTTAGAAATTTCTGATAAAAAAATAAGAAAAATTTTAAATTTGACACGTTCAGAATATATTAAAATAAAAAAACTTTTGATATTAGTGGATATTCTTTAAAATCAATCTCTTCTGAATTTGTTGATTATAATAAAATTGATTTTTCGGTTTTACAAAATGTATCTATTTTAAATAAAAGAAATTTATTTATTTTAATTGGAGCTATTTTTGGTGCGTTATTACTTTTAACTCCTTTGATTGTTTTTATAGTATTATTTATTATATCTAGTTTTATGGAAGCTCCTTCATATCCAAATATTTGTGCTCCTGGAATTCTATGCTACGACGTAAATTATGAATGTATTGAATCAAACAATGTAGTTTTTTCTTCAAAAGAGGATAGTAGTTCGGTTTTATATACTTATAAAAGTGAACCAGAAGAATATCAATTAGTATGTGAACAAGAATATGGATTAATTTATTTAAATTTTGATAATCTTATTATAGATTTTACAATGATTGATGATACTATGCCAGAGACAAGTCTATTTAATTCTAAAACAAATTATTTTATTAATTTTGATATATTAATTGGCGATAGCAATGAAAGAGGTGAGTTATCAATTTACTATAATGGTAGTCCTGCAGAAATTTTAATTATTGTAAAATCTCAAAGTTATTTAGATATTGCTTATTATGTAGCACCAAATAATTAATGTTTAATTTTTAAAATTCCCAGCATTTCTAATATATTTTTAATTTTACCTTTTCTAATATAATTTATTTTAATTTTTGTGATTTTATAAAACGATACAATTTGATAAAATAAAATTATGTTTAAGTATTACTATTTTCATTCATATTCAAAACTAGATAAATCTAGTTTTAATGAAATAATTAGAAAATCCTACTCATATTATATAGATATTGAGTTTTCCGATGATAATAATGGAATTATAATGGCTGATGAAAACTTTTCTGTTAGACTATTAAATATTTATAATATTTTATTAAATGATTTAGGAATTGCAGTAGTTTTTTTAGAAACTTTTGATTTAAATAATTTAAGTGAATTATCTATGGAAAGCTTAATTTTAAATAAAAAAAAAGGTGTTTTTTCATTAGATGAAGTAATATTAAAAGCCTATTTATATAAAAATAAAGACATCGTTAATGCTTTAGAAAAAATATTTGATAATATTGATAAGGATTTATTAGATTGTGCTTCTTATTATTTAAAATGTAATTTGAATGCATTATTAGCTGCAAATTCCTTATATTTGCATAGAAATACGTTTAATTATAGATTAAATAAATTTATCGAGTTATCAAAACTAGACATAAGAAATTACAAAAATTCTTTAATTTTCTACATTTACTCAATTTTTAAAAATTAGAAAAATAATAATTTTATTTTAATATTTCTAAATCGATTAATATTTAAAATCTTAATTTTTTTATGTTTTAAAGATATTTGTGCATCGTGCACAAAACATTATATCGGTATTATGGTTTAATATAATCAAATTATTTTTATTAAAGGAGTTTATTATGCCAAAAATTACAAAAGATGCTGTAAAGCCAACTCCAGCTGTTGGCAATAAAGCAGAAGTCAAAACTGAAAAATCATATGTTTCATTAAGACATATTGATAAGGTTTATGACAATAACGTTCAAGCTGTTTTTGATTTTAACCTTGAAATCAAAAAACATGATTTTATTGTTTTAGTTGGTCCTTCTGGATGTGGTAAATCAACTACTCTTAGAATGATTGCTGGTCTTGAAGAAATCACAAATGGTGAACTTTATATTGATGGAGAATTATGTAATGATAAATCTCCAAAAGATAGAGATATCGCAATGGTCTTCCAAAGCTATGCTCTTTATCCTCATTATAGTGTTTACGATAATATGGCGTTTGGTTTAAAAATTAGACATATGCCTAAAAACGAAATTGATAAGAGAGTTAATGAAGCAGCTAGAATTCTTCAAATTGAAGAATATTTAGATAGAAAACCAAGAGCATTATCTGGTGGTCAAAGACAAAGAGTCGCATTAGGTAGAGCTATTGTTAGAAATGCAAAAGTCTTCTTAATGGATGAGCCTCTTTCAAACTTAGATGCTAAATTAAGAGTCCAAATGAGATCTGAAATTATTAAACTTCACGATTCTCTTGGTGCAACAACAATTTATGTTACTCACGACCAAACAGAAGCTATGACAATGGCTACAAGAATTGTTGTTATGTCAAAAGGTAGAATTCAACAAATTGGTACTCCAATTGAAATTTATAATAATCCTAAGAATTTATTTGTCGCAGGATTTATTGGTTCTCCAAGTATGAATTTCTTTAAAGTCAAATTTAATAATGGTGTTATTACTTTCAGTGATGGCCATAAATTAACTTTAAATCCAAGTACATATGAAGGAAAGAATATGCCTGAAGAAATTTATTTAGGTATTAGACCAGAAGATGTTCACCAAACAAGTGGCGAAGATGGTAATGGAGTTTTTGATGTCGAAGTTAAAGTTGCTGAACTTTTAGGACATGAATATTATGTTCATGCTGATTTTGGCGGCGCTGATTTAGTTGCTAAATTCCCAGCTGATAAAAAGATTGCTTTGCATCAAAACGTTAAGATGAAATTTGATTTAAATAAAGTTCATTTCTTCAATGTTGAAACAGAAGAAAGAATCTAATTTTAATCTAGATTATAAATATAAAGATAATTATGAAAAAGAATAAAATTGGTCTTATTTTTTCTCTTGTTGCCCTTTTATCTTTATCTTCTTGTGGAGATCATCCAAGTACAACAAGTAGTGATACTGGAACAAGCGATGTTACTGAAACAAGCAGTAGTACAAGTCAAACTGAATCTCATCCTTATGAATTTGTAGAACCACCAACCTATGATGAAGATACTCTTCAAATTCATTATCATAGAGATGATATGGATTATAGTGGTTGGGATGCATGGTTGTGGACTGAAGGTAAAGAGGGCGCTGCATATTCATTTAATGGTTTTGATGAGTTTGGAGCAATTAGTGCAATCCCATTAGAAACAACTTTTACTGCTGATATAGATGAAATTTTCTTCATCATTAGACAAGGTGGAGATGATTGGACTGCAAAAGATTACGATGCTGATCAGTCATTTTTACTATCAGACTTTGTAAAAGATGAAAATAATATCTATCATGTCTATATCGTTTCTGGATGGGCTGGTACTTATGATAGTGCTGATGTTATAACAACTGCAAATATTACAAGAGCAACATTCTTTGATGTAAAGACAGTTGTTGTAAATGCAAATTTAGATTTTACAGAAGTTAAAGTTTATAAAGATGATGAATTATTAACTACTTCAACTCTTGATAAACCAAATAATGTTAGAAGAATAACATTGCCTGAAAATGCTGTATTTGCTTCTAATTATAAAGTTGTTGTTACATTTGAAAATGGTGAAGTAAAAGAAAGCGAAATTGATAAAAACGTTTTATTTAAAACAGATGAATTCGATGCTCAATATACCTACACTGGTGATGATTTAGGTGCAAATTATACTAAAGAGAAAACTACTTTTAAAGTATGGGCACCTGGTTCAACTAGTTTAAAAGTTAGAATTTATGATAGCGGTACTCCAACAAGTGTTGATCCTGAAAAAGGTGATGATGAGTGGTATATTGAATCTGAAATGACACTTGGTGAAAAAGGTGTTTATAGTGCTGAAGTTCTTGGTGATTTAAATGGTAAATACTATACTTATGTTGTTAGCAATAGTAAATACAGCGAAAAAGAAGTAGTTGATCCATATGCTAAATCAGCTGGTGTAAATGGTGAAAGAGGTATGATATTAGACTTTGATACCACTGATCCAGAAGGTTGGAATGAGATTAGTCCACTTGATTATAAGAAAACTGAATTAGTAGTCTATGAAACTCATGTTGCTGATGTTACTTCAAGCGAAACTTGGACTGGAAATGAAGCTAATAGATTTTTATTTAATGGTATGGCTGAAGAAGGTACTACATATACTGAAAATGGTAAAACTGTAAAAACCGGATTTGATCATATTAAAGAATTAGGTGTTAACGCAGTTCAAATTATTCCATTATTCGACCAAGCAAATGATGAAGTTAATAAATCATTTAACTGGGGTTATAATCCACTTAACTATAATGTTGTGGAAGGTTCTTATTCAAGCAATCCATATGATGGCGCAGTTAGAGTTAAAGAATTCAAAGAATTAGTAATGAAATATAATCAAGCAGGAATTTCAATTATTATGGACGTTGTCTATAATCATATGAATTCTCTTGATCAAAGTAGCTTTAACTATTTAGTTCCAGGATATTATTTTAGATATAATGCAAATGGAACAGCTTCTAATGGTAGTGGTTGTGGTAATGATACTGCAAGTGAAATGCCAATGTTTAGAAAATTTATGATTGATAGTACTGAATTCTGGGCAAGTGAATATAAACTTGGTGGATTTAGATTCGACTTAATGGGACTTCATGATGTTGAAACCATGAATCAATTAGTTGATAATTTACAAACTATTAATCCTAATATTGTTGTATATGGTGAACCTTGGACAGCTGGTTCAACTGCTGTAGATAGTTCTACTGTCTTAGCTGGTCAAGCAAATATGGCTCAATATGATGGATATGGTGCTTTCAATGATAAGATTAGAGATGGCGTTAGAGGTGGCGTATTTGAAGCAACTAGTGTTGGTTGGGCTACAAGACCAGGTGTTTCTACCTTAAATTATAGCGATGTATTAAATGGTTTACTTGGAAAAACTGGTGCTATTTCAACTGATCCAAATAAGACTGTAAACTATGTTAGTGCTCATGATAACAATACTTTATTTGATAAATTACAATTAAGTGTTGGTGAAAATGATATCAATTTATTAAAGAAATTATCAACATTATCAAATGGTATTGTCTTTGCATCACAAGGTACTTCATTTATGTTAGCTGGTGAAGAATTCTTAAGAAGCAAAGTAAAAGAAGATGGCACACTTGATAGCAATTCTTATGCAAGTTCATATAAGACTAATGAGCTTGATTATTCAAGATTAATCGATTATGAAGATGTATTTAAGCAATATAAAGAATTTATTGCTGTAAAAACAGGCATTGAAGCATTCCAACTTGATTCTAATACATTAATTTCTGAAGAAGTTGTTGCAAACACAACATCAACAGATAATTATATTGATTTAACAATTACTCATAATAGTGAAGAGTATAGAGTAATTATTAATCCAAGAAGTGGTAGTAATTTAACTCTTGATCTATCTTCATATTCTGAAATAATTGCAGATAACTTAGATAAATTACAACTAAGTAGCACAAGCAGTGTTGCTCCTTGTCAAATTGTAATCGTAAAATAATTAAATTAATCAAAAGAAGTGCAATTTAAATTGCACTTCTTTTTTTATTAAGTAAAATATAATTATAATTTGAGAGGTTTTATTATGAATTTTGAGTCAATTTTACACATACCAATGTCTAACTATGCTTATTTTAGCGATGAGTCTACAATTAATATCGTTTTAAGAGCAAAAAAAGATGATTTAAAAAAAGTTATTATAATTTATGGAAATAAATATGATATGAGACTAGATGGTCATCGTTTTAGTGAAGAAATTACAAATAAATATAGCGATGATTTATATGATTATTTTGTTTTTAGAAAAAAATTAGATGATACTCGTTTTGGTTATGTATTTTTATTAAGTGATGGAGAAAATAAGTATTATTATTGTGAAAGTGGATTTAGCAAGGATTATGATTTTTCGATCAATCATACTTCTAGGTTTGAATATCCATATAATTTTAAAGATGATTTTTTAAATTTACCATCTTGGGTAAAAGATTGTGTTGGTTATCAAATTTTTCCTGAAAGATTTGATATTGGAGACTTTAAAAAAGACTTATCTTATAAAACATTAAATACTTTAGATACTCCAAAAAGTAATTCATTTTATGGTGGAGATTTGCAAGGAATTTTAAATCATATTGATTATTTTCTTAATTTAGGAATAAACTGTATTTATTTAAATCCTATTTTTGAATCTCCAAGTAATCATAAATATGATACTGTAGATTATTTTAAGATTGATCATCATTTTGGAGATAATAAACTATTTAAAGAATTTGTTAATAAAATGCATGCAAATGGAATTAAAGTTATTCTTGATGGTGTTTTCAATCATATGTCTGACGAAAATAAAATTTTCCAAGATGTAATTAAAAAAGGCAAAAAATCAAAATATTTTAATTTCTTTATTATTTGGGGCGATAAAATAGATCAAGAAAATGTCAATTATTCTTGTTTTGCTAGTGTAAAAAATATGCCAAGAATCAATACCGAAAATGATGAAGCAATTGAATATATTTGTAAAATTTGTACATATTGGATTAAAGAATATGATATAGATGGCTGGAGATTAGATGTCAGCGATGAAATCTCATTTAAGTGTTTAAGAAAAATGCGTAATGAAGTTAAAAAAATTAAAAAAGATGCAATTATAATTGGAGAAAATTGGAGAATTCCAACTAAGTATTTACAAGGCGATATGCTTGATAGTGTAATGAATTATAAGTTTTATAGTTCAATAATTGATTATTTAGCTTATAACAAAATTAATTCTCAAGATTTTGCAAACCAAATAACAAGAAATCTTTTCTACAATAATATGAATGCTAATTATATGATGATGAATGAAGTAGAAAATCATGATACTCATAGACTTAGCACGCTTGCAAACAATGATAAACAAGCTTATATTCTTGCAAGTGCTATTACCATTTTTTACATTGGTATGCCTTTCTTTTATTATGGTAGTGAAATTGGTATAGATGGAGGATATGATCCATTATGCAGAAGAGCAATGATTTGGGATAAAAATTTATGGGATATGAAGACTTATAAGACGATTAAAAAACTTATTTCTATAAGAAAAGAAAATGAATGTTTGAAGAGTGGAGATTTTAAATCTTATAGTAAAGACGACTTATTATATATAGAAAGAGAATTAAATAATAAAAAACTTACTTTAATTATAAATAACACAGCAGATAAGAAGCTTATTAAGCTAAAAAAGGAAAAAATTATTTATTCTTATAACTTCCAAGAAGATCATTTTTATAACAAGGGATTTTTAATAATTTCTAGTAATTAATTATTGATTTTATTGTGATTTTGTGTCAATTTTTTATTGATTTTAAAAAAAATGAAAACGCTTTCATTTTTATATTGCAATTCAATTTAAATAATTTTATACTATTGATAACATTAAACCTGTTTTAGGCAGGATAGGAGGATAATTAATGTTAAATAAAAAATTAAGAATTCTTAGTACTGCTATTCTTACCGTCGGAGTAGGATTAGGAGTCGTATCATGTGGTGACCCAAGTACTTCAACAACTGGTACTCAAGGCACTGATGAGACTAAGCAAACAACTGAAGAATATACAACTTCCGTTGATGTTCAAGCTGTGCTTGATACTTATGCTGAATATGCAGAAACTGAAATTAATGCTGTTTCTGAAGAAGAAAAAGTTCTTACAATCGGTTGTTCAACAGAGGATGAAGAGTTTGCAAGATCAGTTATTGAAGATTTTAAAACTGAATTCCCAGAATTAGCTGAACTTGTTACTTTTGAATTTAACAATCAAGTTGGTGAAGCTGATACTTTTAAAGCATTTGCAAATGATGCTGATGCTGCACCAGATGTCGTATTATCTGCTGATGACCAATTAGTTAACTGTATTGTTGCTAATTATGTTAACCCAATTCCAGAACTAATGGTTAATGTATTGCGACAAGAATTAACTGCTTCTTCATTAACTGCTGTTGAAGTTAAGGGTCAGCATTATGGCTACCCAGCAGTTGGTGGAAACTCACAAATCGTTCTTTATAGAAAAGACATGATTGATTTAGAAACAGTTGATAGTTTAGATGATATTCTTGAAGCTTGTAAAGCTGCTGGAAAAACATTCTACTTCCCATTACAAGAAGGTTGGTATATTTCTGACTGGCTATGGCTTTCTGAAGGTGATATGAAGATTGATATTCAAGAAGTCGAAGATCCAGAAACAGGAGAAAAAACTCTTAAAGCAGTTCAAACAACTACTTTTACAAAAGAAGGTTTAAGAGAAGTTGGTGACGCACTTAATGGTTATTTCACCAAATATGACGGTACTTTATTAACTACAAATGGTACCAACATTACTACTCTTATGCAAAATGACATGGCTGCTGGAAAATGCTGGGGTGGTGTATCATGGAATAACTACAATGGTATTATCAGTGCATTAGTTAATGCTGGTCATACTGAAGAAGAAGCCAAAGACATGATTGGTATTGCAAAAATTCCTACAGTTACATATAAGGGCGAAGAAGTTCAATTAGAAACTTGGGATTCATATAAAGTTTATGCTGTTAACAGAGTCACTTCACTTCCAACTCTTGCTAACTTAGTTGCATACTGGTACACAAGTCCAAATTCTCAACTTGAACACTTTAATGCTAGACAATACTTCCCAACAAATAAAGAAGTATTAGAAAACGAAACAGTTAATAGTTCTGAACTTACAAGAGCATTAAGTGCTATTGCTCCATATACTCACTCTCAAGCACAAGGTTTAACTGGCGACCAAGTCTGGAAAGGTTTAACTACTTTTGGTACTGCTTTTGGTGTTAACGGAACAATTGAAGAAGAAGCTGCAACAAGTGCTGTTGATGCATTATTTAGTGCATTAGGCGGCGTTCTTGCTTAATTAAATTTTTTTAAAGAAGGGCATCTTTTGATGCCCTTTATTTTCTTAATAAAGGAGATTAAAAAAATATGAGCCCTACAAAAAAGAATGAAAAAAGCGCAACAGTTTTGGAAAATTCTAGCGATATTGATTTTAATTCTCTAAAAAATGCCGATGGTAAGTTATCTATTTTTGAAGATTTCGTACCAATGTCAAATTTCAAATATTATTTAACTGGCTTTGTCTCTATGATGAAAAAACTAGGTGTATGGCTTGGTAGTTTATGTGTAGATGTTGGCAGAGCTTTTTTAAATCTTTTTGTTGGTTTGGCAAAAATTATTGTTGGCATCTTTGTTGGCATTTACAAATTTTTTACTGTTAAAATATTCAGATATTTTAAAGAAGATGATGCTTTTGGAAGACTTTCCTATATTTTTATGGGAACTTCATCATTGGCAAATAGACAATTTGTAAATGGCTTTTTATACATTGGATTTGAGATATTATTCATTGTTTATATGGTTTTACAGGGCGGATTTGACTTGTACTTACTAAGTGGTCCTGGTTTAACTGGTCCAACCGATATTAAACATCCTATTACTGGAGTCATTCAAACAGTACCTGGAGATAATAGTATTAAATGTTTGATTCTTGGCATCATCGCTGTTATATTTGTATTACTATTTATTTATGTTTGGTATAGAAATATCAACGCAGCACATAATAATTCTATCGTTAGAAGAGGTAACAAGTATTTTGATGGTTATAAAACTGTTAAAGAGTTGCTTAAAGATGAAAATTTAGATACTTTTGCAAATGTTACAAAAGTAAAAGTTAATGGTAAAGTAAAAAGAAGATTTTGCTTATCAGTTGATAGTTACCTTAAAAAACAAGTTGGATTAAGCAAGGAAGCTTCTAGCTTAATTTGTTATTCTGATTTTGCTAAATTATTCCGTGATTATCCAAGTTTGTATAAAGCTTATTTTATTAATGGTGGTTTAAAAGTTTCTCAAAAACCAACTAAAGATTTTTATAAAGATTATTTAGCATATAAAGATCATGTATTTGATTATTTTGAAGCAAAAGAATCTTTAGGTGATATTAATTTTGCTGATTATTTAACTTTCAAAGTCAATATTAAACATGATAAGAAATCAAGTCTTTTAAAGATTAGAAGTTATTCTAAAGTTGACTCTAGTATTGGAGAAACTTTATTTAATGTTTATTGTGATTTCTTAAAATATTATCAAAAAGAACTTTTCTATAAAGAAAAGACTAATTTAATTAAATCGACTTTATTAGTTGGTGTTGAAGATTTCTATAAAACAATTTCTTCAAGCTTTGCAGAAAAAATTACAATTGAAAATTATAAAGACATTTTACAATTCTTAAGATTTGAGAAAAATTCTTTAAAATTTGTTAATTTGAATACAACTATTCTTAAACTTGAAAGCGATTATGCTTTAACTAGAGAAGAAGCAAAAGAAGCTGCATTAAGTTTTGTTAACTATATTAAATATAGAGAAGAAGTATTCCTTAACAATGACAGATACAATGATTTATTAATGAGCAATGTTGAAGTTAATTTTAAATCATTCTATAAAAAGTATCTTCTTAAGAATAATCTTGCTATTCCATTATTTGACGTTGAAAATGATTTAGTGAATGTTTTAAATATTTTCTTAAATAACGATTTGAATGATAAAACACAAATTGTTAATGCAATATTTAAATACTATGATATTTCAAGTGAAGATATTGGTTTAGATGATAAATATTTCAAAGTTGCTAATGAACTTGTAAGTATCTTACAAAAACAAACATATAACTTAAATTCCTCAAAAAATATTGTTGAAGAGTTTAATAAACAAACTAAAAATCTTATCGCAAGTAGAATTGATACTTATAAATCTTTATATCCAGATGTAAAATGGAGTGAAGAATTAATATTAAATTTACTTGTTTGCTTTGATATCGATGATGTTAAGTATAAAGTTAATGCAGTTAAAGGAATTTATACTCCAACATTTGATAAAGCAGATAAAGAAACTTATATTCTTTCTAGTTTGAAAAATAAAGCTGTTTCTAACGGCTTAAAAGAGTTAGTCAACAGATTAAATGCTAATCCAAGTCTTGATGTAGAAGATGAATTCTATGAGGCTTATGTTGACAAACTTACAAAATCAAAAGATTATTTAAAATCAAATAAAGATAAATTTCTAAATGACTTTGCAATTGAAGAAAAGAATTTCCACTTTGCATTTGATAAGTACAATATTTATCAAACATATCTTGATTTTAATAACGCATTTTTAAATGTTGCTAGAAATAGCAGAGAAATAGTTAACTGTTTCTATAATCTTGATAGCAAAAACGTTGATTATAATAGAAATACTAAGTTTTTAACTGATGATGAAAAACTAGCATTATATAACGAGAAAGTTAACAAGATTCATGAAAGATATCATGAAATATTTGATATAAAAGCAAATATTTTAAAAGATATTCAAAATAGAAAACTTAAATGTAATCAAGATTTAGCAGAACTTAAAGCTAGTTATTTAGCTAAAGTTGAAGAATTTAAAGCAGAAGGTGCTCCTGCCTATAAGATTGTTAACGAAAAAGAGTTATTTATTGAAAAATGTAATCAAATTAAAGAACAAATGACTCTTGATGTTAATAAACTTGATGGTCAATATAATGGTATGCAAGCTGATAAGCTTATTAAGTCAATGTATAAAGAAGAACTTCAACAAGCAAAGAGTGCATATCAAAGATCAGTTAGAATTAATAAGGCAGTTGAAACTTACACATTTGGAAAGGAACTTGGTTTGAGAGGTGTTGAATCAAACATTATTTCAAACTTCACCTGTTCTAACCAAATTGCTAAAGCTGTTGCTAAATCATACAAGAAAGCTATTAATATTGTTAAAAATATTAAGAATGCTTATTTAAAACTTCATGAAAGTAAATCTGATGAAGAAATTGCTGAGATTATTGCTAACAAGATGAAAATCGAAGTTAATTTCGATTTATCTAGATTATTAAGTGAAGATATTCCTTACGAAGTAATTTCTTCAATAGTTAGTCAAAAAATTATTGCAAGAACAGAAAATAGAATTTCTGATTTCACAGCAAGATATGGCGATGTCCATTATTGTGGTCAATGTAAGCCATTTAAGAAGACTGTTAATTCATTATTAACTGACCAATTCCATTCAGTTATCTTATTCTTACCTGTTCTAGGTGCATTAATTGTAACTATTATTCCACTTTTCTCATCATTGCTTATTGCATTTACTAGCTTTGATGGTTCACATACTTATCCTGAATTATTTAAATGGGTTGGTTTAAATAACTTCATTGGTATGTTTACTGGCGATAGCGCTGTATTTGGTAGCGGTGTTGCTGGTATTGAAAGAATTCCATATACAATTGGCTATTTGTTATTATGGACTCTTATTTGGGCATTCTTTGCAACATTTACTAACTATTTCCTTGGTATCATATTATCATTAGTTATCAATAAGAAGAGTATTAAATTTAAGAAAGTATTTAGAACAATTTTTGTTTTAACAATTGCTATCCCACAATTTATTTCACTTCTCTGTGTTGCTAACTTGTTTGGAGAATATGGACCAATAAATATGTTTATTTCTGATGTAGGTGGAGCAAAGATACCATTCTTAACAGAAGAATATATGGCTAAGTTTATGATTATCGTCATTAACTGCTGGGTTGGTGTTCCTTATACAATGCTTATGGCTACTGGTATTTTAATGAATATTCCAACTGACTTATATGAGTCAAGCAGAATTGATGGTGCTGGTCCTACAACACAATTCTTTAAGATTACAATGCCATACATGTTCTTTATTACCGGACCAAGTTTAATTACAAGTTTTGTTTCTAACATTAATAACTTCAATGTTATATTCTTCTTAACTGGTGAGGCTACAGAAGACACAAGACTTTATCAAGCAAAGTCAACTGACTTACTCATTAACTGGTTATATACTTTAACTACCGGTGTATCGCGTTCATATAATATTTCTGCATCACTTGGTATCATCATATTCGTTATCTGTGCGTTCTTTAGTTTAGTAATGTATTCAAGACTTGGCGCAGTACAAAGGGAGGATCAATTCCAATGAGGACTCGTAGAATTATTACTGATACCATAATATATATTGTTCTTATTGCTTTATGTATTATTTGGTTATTACCAATTGTATGGATTATTTTACAATCTCTTGGTCAATATGATGGAGCCGCTGTAACTGGTATGGGTCAATTTTGGCCAGCTCCAGATAAATGGACATTTGACAACTATTTAAACTTATTTAATAATAGAGTTTTTGATAGTACCACAAGAAAATGGCTTACTTATGGTGATCTTGGTGCTAATAACCCTGTTAACTTCGGTCTTACCTTTGGTAAAACATTAGTTGTTGCAATATTTGTTTGTATTTTCTCAACATTATTGACATTATTTACATCTTATGCATTTTCTAGATGTAGATTTAAATCAAGACAATTAATGATGAAGTTTATTCTTGTTATTGGTATGTTCCCAGGCTTTATTTCTTTAATTGTTTTCTATCAATTGGCTGATTTAGTCGGGTTAAAAGAAAATTTAATCGCATTAATTATTATTTATTCCGGTGGCGCTGGAATGGGATATTATGTTTCTAAGGGATTCTTTGATACAATTTCAAAATCAATTGATGAAGCTGCTATGGTTGATGGTGCTAATCAATTACAAATCTTTTATAAAATAATTATTCCTCTTTCTAAACCTATTGTTGTTTATACAGCTTTATTAGCATTTATGGGTCCATGGGGTGATTATATGACTGCTTCATATTTATACACATTACATCCATATGATTCCACAATTGCTACTGTTTTAAATAAAATGATTGGTAATGTTCAAACCAAGAATACTTATTGGACGCAGTTCTGTGCTGCTAGTGTTGTTATTGCAATTCCAATTACATTGTTATTTATGTTCTTGCAAAAATACTATGTAAGTGGTGTTACTGGAGGCGCTGTAAAAGGATAATTATGAAAAGTAAATATTTAAGTTTAATCGTATTATCCTTAAGTATTGTTTCATTAGGAGGTTGTGGCGAAACCACAACCTCTTTATCTACTTCTAGTGATGATACTACAAGATCAACTAGTTTTGATATAGGCATAACTTCTTCATCAAATATTTCAGCGGATTATGATTTTACTGCTCCAAGCGATGATATTGGTGAGATTTATGAAAATCAATCTGGTGTTTTTTACGAAATTTTTGTTCATTCATTTTGTGATAGTGATGGAGATGAAATTGGAGATTTAAATGGTGTTACATCTAAACTTGACTATTTAGCTAATTTAGGTGTCGATGGAATTTGGTTAATGCCTATTTCTCCTTCGCCATCTTATCATAAATATGATGTTACTAATTACAAAGATGTAGATAGTGATTATGGTACTTTAGAGGATTTTAAAAATTTAGTAACTTCTGCTCATGAAAAAGGGATAAAAGTTATAATTGATATGGTTTTAAATCATACTAGTTTACAACATCCTTGGTTTTCTTATTCATATGACCAAGCATTAACTGGTAGTGGACAATATAAAGATTATTATAATTGGAGTACAACACCACAAACTGGTTATAACAAATACGGAGAATTATATTATGAGTCTAGATTTGATACATCGATGCCAGACTTAAATTTAGATAATGAATATGTTATCGAAGAAATTAAAGACATTTTAAAGTTTTGGCTTGATGCAGGAGTAGATGGATTTAGATTAGATGCTGTTATTTATTATTTTTATGGCAATAATGCAAAAAATATTGAATTTTTATCTATGCTAAGAGAATATTGTGATTCAATTAAAGATGGTGTTTATATTGTCGGTGAAGCATGGACCGATAATGCTACAATTACAAGTTACTATGAATCTAATAATTCATATTTTGCTTTCGGTTTTTCTGATAGTGACCAAAGTGGTTATAAGAGTGCTGTTAATAGAAGAAATGCAAAAGATCTTTCAAAAGGTATTGCTGATTTTACAAATGCTGTAAGAAATAATAGTGATACTTGTAATCCAGCATTCTTTATTTCAAACCATGATCAAGATAGATGGGCAAGATCTTTTTCTGGGGATTATGTCAGTCAATCTGTTAAGGTTATGGCATCACTACTTCTTTTATCTCCAGGCAATCCATTTTTATATTATGGTGAAGAAATTGGATTAAATGGAACTAGAGGTTCATCAAATACTGATGCCAATAGAAGACTTCATATGATATGGGATAGTTTAACCCATGAAGGAGAAACTAAAGATCCTGTTGGAAGTAATTATGATATAAGCTTGCAACCTGAAGATGGAGTTAATCAACAATTAGTTGATAAAACAAGTCTTTTATATCATTATAAGAAAGTAATTAACTTAAGAAATAAATATGCAGATTTATTTTTAAATGGAAGTGTTGAAAGTGTTGAACTTCCAAATCTTGTTAACACTTGCTTAAAATATAGCAATGGTGAAGAAACTATTTATTCACTAACTAATGTTGGTTATTATAAAGCAACCATTGATTTGTCTTTAATATCAAGCGATGTTAAAATAAGTGATGAGGTCAGAGTTATTAATGAAACTTCATATATTGAAGATGGAAAATTAATTTTGATGCCATATGCGAGTGTTATTTTAAAATAAGGAGAAAATTATGAAAAGATGTGCTGGCGTTTTACTTGCGATTTCATCTTTACCAAGTAATTATGGAATAGGTGATTTTGGAAAAAACGCATATAGATTTATTGATGATTTAAAAAAGGCAAATTTTAAAATTTGGCAAATATTGCCTCTCGGTCCACTTGGTTTTGGAAATTCACCATACCAACCATTATCTAGTAAAGCAATTGATCCAATTTATATTTCTCTTGATTTTTTAAAAGAAGAAAAACTTCTTATTAAAGTTCCAACTATTAATGAAAACTATTCAATAGTTGAATATGATAAGGTTAGACCTTTCAAAGAAAAACTACTTGAAAAAGCTTTTCTTAAATACAAAGCTAAAGAAGATTTTAAAGATTTTGAAAAATGGAAGAAAAACAATTCTTGGGTTTATAATTATGCTGTTTTTGTAACATTAAAAAAGAATAATTCTTTAAGAATGTGGACTGAATGGCCAAAAGAACAACAAGACTGGATTCTTGATAAAAAGTTTAAGCTTGGAAGATATGAAAATCAAATTAATCGAGAAATGTGGTATCAATATGTTGCATTTAATCAATTTGCTAAATTAAAAGAATACGCAAATCAAAATGAAATTGAAATAATGGGCGATATTCCATTTTATGTTGGTGCTGATAGTATCGATGTTTGGGAAAATCAAAAATGCTTCTTATTAGATGAAAACCATAATCCTGCTTTTATTGCTGGTGTACCACCAGATGTATTTAGTAAAACTGGACAAAGATGGGGAAATCCAATTTATAATTGGGAGTATATCAAAAAGACTAATTTTAAATTCTGGATTGATAGACTTACATTTAATGCTTCGCTTTTTGATATTATAAGAATTGACCACTTTAGAGCATTTGATACATACTGGTGTATTCCTGCATCATGTCCAACTGCTGAAGTTGGTGAGTGGCTAAAATGTCCTGGATATGAATTTTTTGATACTCTTTTTGAAAAACATAAAGATTTAAAAATTGTTGCTGAAGATTTAGGTGACTTAATTAATTCTGTCTTAGTATTAAGAGATCATTATAATTTCCCAGGAATGAATATTTTACAATTTACTTTTGAACCATATAAAGAATCATATGGTACAAAAGATATTGAAAACCAAATTATTTATACTGGTACTCATGATAATGAAACTATTAATGGCTGGATTAATAGAATTAGTGATGATGAGAGAAATGCTGTTAGAAGAAAACTTGAAAGACTTGGTTTTTCATATCCTGACTTTGCTTATTCTTTCTGCAGATTAGCATTGTTTAATAAAGCAAATTATTGTATTTTACCAATGCAAGATATTTGTTCTTTAGATAATTCTGCAAGAATGAATACTCCTTCAACTATTGGAAGTCCTAACTGGGAGTATAAGATGGTTGATTTTGAAGATTTTGAAAATAGACTTGGATATTTAAGTGAACTTATAAATAATTCAGGTCGTAATAATTAACAAAAAAAGAGGATTTTTCCTCTTTTTTTGATAAATGTATTTTTGTTCCAATAAAATATTAATATAATTCGTATTTATTAGTGTAAAGATCTTTATGAAAAGTAATTTTGAGCTTTATGATTTGCTTGTTAGCTTCCAAAATGGTAATGAGCATGCTTTTAAAATATTGTATGAAGATGTAAAAAATCCTATTTTTTACAATATTTTAGCCATTGTTAAAGACCATTTAGTAGCAGAGGATCTACTTCAAGATACTTTTGTAAGATTTTTATCTAACTCTCACAAAATTAAACCAAAGGAGAGTATTTTAGGATATTTAATGGTAATTTCAAAAAATATTGCTTTAGATTATTTAAAAAAAGTAAAAGAAAGATTTATTGAAGAAGATGAAACACATCATTTAAAAAGCGAAGATAACGTTGTTTCAGATGTAAATCAAGAAAACATATTGAATAAATTAAAAGTAATATTAAATGATAAGGAATTTCAAATATTTGTTTTGCATATAATAAATGGAATGACCTTTGAGGAGATTTCTAAATTTCTTAAAATTCCACTTGGCACCGCAACTTACACTTATAATAATTCGATTAAAAAAATAAAAACTATTATAAAGGAGGAAGACATATGTTAGATAAATACGAAGAAAAATTAAAAAACAACATTACAAATTATGAAATTAAAACATCTGCAGATGATATTTTAAAATCATATTCAATTATTGCAAATAAAAACAAAAAGCATTTATCAAGAAAAAGCAAAATAACTTTATCTTCTATTTTAGGAAGTCTTGTTTTGACCGGTGCTGTCGTTGCAATTGTCTTTACTTCTTTAAACGATGAAACTTCTAGTAATTCTACTTCAAATGGTATTTTTGATACTCCTATTGAAATTCTTAATGCTAATGAAAGTGAATTATTAGCTAGTGAGATTTCTTCTTTAATGAATAATAATGAGAATGATTCAACATATTCTTTAGCTAGACTTAAAAAATTAAATAGGAATAATATTAGTCAAAACCAATTTCAAAACATTGTTAATGGTTTTGATCTAGCTGCTCCAAGTATTCATTCTTTATTTAATAAGGAAAATGTCTATGATATTAAATCTTTTAGTGGAGAATTTAATATTAAAGGTGAACTTTTTGATATCAGAAGTGAAGTTACCTTAAATGATCAATTATTATATTCTTTATATATTAATGAAGTTTTTAATGAATTAGATGACGACGAGGAAAGTTGGTATTATAGAGGATATATTCAAGATAATGATAATTATTATCAAGTATTATTAGAAAAAGATATAGAACAAGATGAATATGAAATTGAATCTTACATTTTCTATAAGGAGTTTGTTGCAAGTGTTTCAAAAGAAATTGAAAACGATGAAAGTCAGTATCAATTTTCATATTTTGAATACATAAGTAATGATAATACAAGATTTGATGAAGATAATCCTTTATATAGCTTTCAATATGAATCTGAAAATTCGTCTACATTTTTAAATACAAATCAAATTAGTGTAGAAGTTGAAACAAGAAATTCTGAATTTGAATTTTTTACTAAAATAGTAAATTCTGATTATTATCAAATTTTAATAGATGACGACGACTATGAAGGATTTAAATTCGACCTTAATTTTATTGAAAACTCAAGAATTTATTCAAGTCCGGGTTTGCAAGACATAATAAAGTAATAAAAAAATACAATAAATAAAATTCTTAAGAAAAAACTTAAGAATTTTTTTATTTTTTCCAATAAAAATTAAAACTTAGTCGTATTAATTAGTATAAAGGAAAAGAAAAGGAGAAATTAAATATGAAAAAAACAAATTTATTAAAAGGATTAGCATTATTAGTCGTCGCAGGAAGTTTAGCATCATGCGGAAATTCAAGTTTAGGTGGAACCGATATTAGCCAAGGAAACGTTGATGAGGTAAAAGAATCAATTTTAGCTAAACAAGCATCAACTGGATTAGAAGCAATGAAGTTAATGCAAAACATTTCTGGAACACAAAATTTAAAATTAAGAAATTCTAAAAATAATATTAGTCAAAATGATATTGATACAATTCAACAATTATTATCTCAATTTGATATGATTCTTGAAAATAATAATATGTTTGAATCAAGTGTTAGTGAAAGTGATATAGCTGAGTATTCTGTTAAAGAAATTATTACTTTAAAAGATATCAATGGAAAACAAGAAAGCTATACATTATATTATAATGAAACAAATTCATTCACAGATGTTGAACACGATGATGATGAATTAGAAACTGAAACTACTACATTATATGAAGGAATTGCACTATATTCTATTGAAGGAAGTGAAGTTAAGTATAACTTTAATTCTATTACAACTGTTTCAGAAGAAGATGATGAAATAGAAATCGAATCAACTTTTAGATTAAGAGAAGAAAATAACCCTTCAAATTATATTATAATTGAAAAAGAAAACGAAACTGAAGGTAGTGAAGTTGAAGATAGCTATGAATACACAATTTATAATAATAATAGAAAAGTATATGAATATGAAATCAGCGTAGAATTTGATGATAGAAGAAACGAAAAACAAATTGAACTTGAATTAAATAATATCGAATACGAAATTGACAAAATTGAAAGAAATGGTGAAACATTATTTTATGTAGAAGTCGAAAACGACAACACAGATGAAGAAGCCGATTTAATTTTTAGAAAAGTAATTGATGAAAATGGCAATGTTACATATCAATTAATTTAAAAATATTAAAGAATTGCAATGGTTTTTAAAAAATCCTCAATTAATTTGAGGATTTTTATTTTAAGTGTTTTTAAATTATCATATAATTTTAGTATGGAAATAAAAGAATTATTTATACCTTACAAAGATAGTAAAACTTATGTGAGAATGATTGTCGGAAATCCACGCAAAACGCCACTTATTTTGCTACATGGAGGGCCTGGATCAACTCATAATTCATTTGAATGTTTAGATATAATGTCTAATTATGATGATAGAACGATAATAATGTATGACCAATATTTATGTGGAAAGTCAATTGGTGGAAGTAAAGAGAAAGTAAGCGTAGATAATTATTTGGATGAACTTGAAAATATAATTGTTTATTTTAATTTTCACAAAGTTCACTTATTAGGTCATTCTTTTGGCGGTATGCTTATAATAATGCTGATGTGTGATAGAAAACCTAAGTATGTATCTTCTATAATTTTAGCTGATTCTTTATCATCTGCTTCTTTATGGAGCGAAGAATCTCATAGATTAATAGACTCTTATATGCCAAATAAATATAAGAAAATAATAAAAAAGTGTGAAAATAAAGGGGATTTTGACAATAAAAAGTTTAAAAAGGCCACAGAATTATATATAAAAATGTTTTTAGCATCTAAATTAGATGAAAAAGAAATTCCAGAAAATGTTCTTGCTTGTAAAAAGTTAGAAAGAAGAAATGATTCTTATTCTTATGAAAAGTTATGGGGTAAAAGTGAATTTAGTGTAACGGGTGAATTAAAAAATTATGAGTATACCGATAAACTTTCAAACATTAGTGTTCCAACACTTTTAATTTCTGGAAGTGAGGATGAATCTACTCCTTATCAAAATAAAATAATGTATGATCATTTAAAATGTTTTAAAAAGTGGCATTTATTCCAAAATTCAAGACATATGACTTACTATGATTACAATATTGAATTTATAAAACTTGTTGTTTCTTTTTTGAATTCTATTGAAAAAGATAAATAAAAAAAGAGGTTTCCCTCTAAATAATTTTTATTACTGGAGCGGCTGACGGGAATCGAACCCGCATAATCAGATTGGAAGTCTGATGTTCTACCACTGAACTACAGCCGCATTAAATGCGCTTTATAATTATAATATAAGAAAGCGCATTTTTTCAACTATTTTCTTAAAGCTTCTATTTTTTCTTTTAAAGAATCATGAGGAAGTAATCCAATTGTATTATTTACTACCTTACCATCTTTAAAGTAAAAAACTGAAGGAATGCTTGAAACGCTGAACATTGCTGCTTCTTGAGCAAAATTATCAACATTAATTTTTACAAAAGTAACATCTTTATATTCTTCAGCAAGTTCTTCAATGATTGGTCCAAGTCTTCTGCATGGTCCACACCAATCAGCATAGAAGTCAACAACTAAAAGTTTATTAGTTTCAATTAAATTTTTAAGATTATCTTGATTTGAATAATGTATTAACATATTTTGTTCTCCTTAAATATTTATAGTATAGATATTAATTGAAAAATTAAATAAATAAAAGCAATATGCACCGGATAATATAAATAAAAACCGTATTGAACAATTTTGTTTTTTATTCCAAGTGAATGAGAATAGAAAAATATAAATATGCAGGCTAGCATAGAATAAGACTGTTGTAAAACTCCAAATAAATTGATAAATGGAAAAACATATTTTATAAAAAGATATATAACTTCAATTATAATGACACTTAAACAAATTAAAGAATTATAGGTTAATTTATAATTGTATTGTTCCTTAATTTCATCTAAAGGTATATCTATAGTATCGCTTTTCTTTTTTAGATAATTATCAAATGTATAAGTGAAGGCAAACATTAAAATCCCCATTAAGTATCCATATAAGAAATAATCTGGAATTAAAGCAGATGGAAAGAAATAAGACGACATATTTATCTGGTATACATAAATAGAAGTTGTAATAATTACATAAATTAATGGCAATATTGATAATAATTTGACCCAAATTTTTTTACTTTTTAATAATATAATTGTTAATAAAACTAAAAACAATTGTAAAAATATGTTGTAAGCAATTATTCTTAAAGCGTATTGCATTATAAGTTGAGCAACAGTTATTATTGCGGTCATGATGCCAATTCTAATCAAATACTTATTTTGATTTTTAGTATATTTAGCGCCTTCAATAATTAAAAATAAAATTATTGGAAAGCATATTCTTCCTAATAGTCTTAAAATAGATACAGCTTCTTGTGTTCCAGGAATAAAAGATAAAAAAATTCCTATATGATCAAGAGTCATTGTTATAATAGCAATTAGTTTTAATACAAAAGAATTAATACAAAATATTCTATCTTTTAAAGGTTTGTTATTAATTTGAACATTATCCATAAATACTTACCATAACACCAATGTATGAAACTAAGTTATTTAAAATATGACTAATAATTGCGTTTTCAAATCCGAATTTGTCATAGATAAAAACTAAAGTTAAAGATAGGATTAAATAACTTGGAAAGTAAATAAATTCAACTGCTAAATCCCCAGTAAAAGAAACATGAAGAAGCGCAAAAATTACAGTTGTGATAATATATCCAGCGATTTTGTTTAATTTTTTACTAGAATTAAATAAGCCAACTCTAAATACGATTTCTTCAGCAATAGGACCAAAAATAACAACTGAGAAAAAACTAAGAGCGTTATTATCTTGAATAGCTGATATTATCAAACTTTGATTTTCGTTTATAGAATCTTTAACAAAAGTAAAATTTTCTATTAAATATGAGTATAGTAAACTTATTAAAATTGAAGCAGCAGTAAGCAAAATTGTATAAATAATTTCTTTCCACTTTTTAAAAAAAGATTTAAGGTATTTTAAATATGGAAAAGTAATAAAAATAAACGATCCAATAACAAGTAAATATGAAACTAAACTAGCGCTAAATTGAAAATTACCATTTAATAAAAATGATTCAATGTACTCTAAATCATAACCATTTTGTAGCAAAACTGTTTGAGCAATAACTTGGATAAGAATTTGTACAAGATAAAGAATAATAAGTCCAAATAATAAAACTAATACAGATCTTGTAAAGTCTAAATAATTAAATGGATTATTTATAGATTTTGGATTTCCATTTAAATTTTTTGTTCTACAAAATGGACATTCATAGAAATTTTCATTATATGTTTTATTACAATTTTCACAAATTTTATCTTGTTCTTTCATAATAAGTAATATTA